>JAGTUY010000071.1 GCA_018224455.1 Desulfosarcina sp. | reverse complement strand
CCTGCAGGCGTCCGGCCACACCTTTCGATAGCCTTTCAATCGTATTCCGCCGCCGCAACCTATTGGGAAAAAAATTTCACAATAGTAAAAAAATTACACATTTTGGCGAGAAGATTACTACATAAAGTTGAGATTCAAGATTTTCAAAATTTAGTTAACATTCTGTAATTTATATTAAAAAATTTATTTTAAGTTTTCGGCACCCCTTTTGCTTACTTCACATTAAAGAAACAGTACTTATAGTATCGGAATTAGAAGACAATTTGCTTAGCTTCGTTGAAAGGAGCTAGTTATGAATAAGATGTTGTACTTTTTAGCGGCCGTGTTACTGGTATTCGCCATCGATTTGTTTCATTTCGAAGCCCCGCCGGGTGCCTCTCAAGATACGAACGGCAATACTGCTTCCCAAGCGCTTGCTGAGTTCAATGGTGATGCAGAAAATTCAAATTTGGGCTTTGGCTTCAAGCTGGAGTTCAATTCCCAAACCAGCGACGATACCGCTTCGGTATCACCGGGTAAGGTTTTCGATCCGGTTACGATGCTTTTGTTGGGCAGCGGCTTGATCGGTCTTGCCGGATTGGGAAGAAAGAAGGTTTAGAAGCAGCCCGCTTAACATATCACGTGATGATGGGCAGGGTCAGTGGTGATCCTGCCAATTGCTTTTCACCGCTTGCTAAAAAAAGCCTCTCCTGCCGCTACCGTTCGACAGTTCAGACCTCAGACGCCCCATCAGCCCCGAAAGGTCTCTTTCATCATCAGCGTGCAGCCCAGGGCAACCACCGCCGAAATCAACAGCACCAGCAGCATGGTGGTGTAGCCTTCCAGTGCATAGGCGCCTGAGGCACTGCGGGGGTATGCATCGAGCACCTTGCCTAAAAAGGGCATGAATACGGCGCCGCCCAAAAACGGGAACAGGTTGACCGTGCCCACGGACGTACCGGCAATTTCCACCGGAAACAGCTCCTTGGTCGCCGTAAAACCGATCACCACGATGGATGACGCACACACGGCGAAGACGAAAAAGGCCGCGTAGAGCATGGGCAGCGACAAACGGTCGGGGAAAAGGTAAAGCGTTCCCAATTCAGCGACCAGAATCGCGGTGCAGATGACAAAAGGCTTCTTGCGGCTCTTCAGGACGCGGTCGGAGACGAATCCCAGCAGCGGGCTGCCGATGATCATGCCCCAGGCGATCATGCTCAGCACGGCGCCGGCAGCTTCGCGGGAAAGCCCATAGACGTGCATCAGGAACGGCCCCCCCCACAGCCCGCCGAACCCGAAGAAAATGCCGCAATCGAAAAAGAACCACAGGGCCAGGGGCCAGAAGTGCGGATTGCCGACGACCTGCCGCATCCCCGCCAGCAGGGGGATGGTCTGAGCCGCCGCGGCAGGGGCGCTGGGTTTTTCGATCAGGGCGCCAATCGCCGGCCAGCCCCTGTCCTGGGGCCGATCCCGGATGATCAGCCACGCCAAAAAGGCGATAGCGAATGTGCACCCGCCGATCAGTTCGAAGGAGAGCCGCCAGCCGAAAGCCACCGTCATCATGGCCAGCAGCCAGGTGGCGGCCATGACGCCGGCCCCGCCCACGGCATTGAGGATGCCGGCCATGGAGGCGAATTCATGGGGGTGGTACCACTGGGAGAGGATCTTCATGGTGGGGATGAAGACCATGGAGACCCCGAATCCCACCAGGATGCGGCCGACGAAGGCGGTTTCGATGTTGGGCGCCAATCCGAAAAGAATGCTGCCGGCCGAGGCGGCAATCAGAAACCAGGTTACCGTCCGTCGCGGCCCCACGGAATCCGAGAGCAGGCCCGCCGGCAACTGCATGGCCGCATAACAATAAAAATAGATCGAGCCCAACAACCCCATGGTGCCGGCGGAGGTGTTGAAATCCTTGACCAGGTTGTCGGCCACAACCGAAAGGGAGAGCCGGTGAAAGTAAACGAAAAAATAGGCCAGCGCCAGAATAGAAAAGATCAGCCAGCGGAACCTGAACAGGGGATGTCGGGGTGTGTCGGCCATGGCGGCGCTCCTTTAAATTTCTTGGACTTGGTACCGGTTTGTTCTGTCGAAATGGGAATGGTTGGCCATGAGTGATCAACTGAATCATCATGCCACAAGATATCAACCATGAAAAGATCTCGATGAATCATTTTTCAATTGATGCTCGCTTGTTTCGGCCTTATTATCTGAGTAATAAAGATTATATGGATGGATACGAGCCAAGGAACTTGCACATGCCACAGGATGACAAAACCGCCTGCAAGCTGTCGGCCGTGGAGAACGCCCAGGCGATTCACGGTTCCAACGGGCAGTTGATTTCTCGAAAACCGGGTGCACTCCTTCTGGTGGCGGCGGCCTATGTTCTCGGCGGCGGCGGCATGCTGGCCTGGCTGGCCTTTCTGCTATTGGGTCCACTGGTTCCATTGGACGTTGAACTGGGCATTGCCGGTGGCTTGATGCTGGACACATTTCTGTGCCTGCTTTTTTTTATCCAGCACAGCATCATGGTTCGGCGCGGGTTTCGTCTGTGGCTGACCCGGACCGTTCGCGCCGATTTTCACGGCGCCTTTTACGCGGCGGCTTCCGGCACCGTCCTCCTGCTTTTGACCGGCTTGTGGCAGCCGGTGGGGTCGGCCCTATGGACACCGCCAGGCCCTGTCCGATGGGCGATGATCATGGTATTTCTGGCGGCCGGTGCCGGTGCCTGGTGGGGATCCAGATCTTTGGGAGATTTCGATGCCCTGGGCGTCAAACCGGCATTGCAGACCTTCGGCAGCCGAAAACCGATCACCGCCACCCCATTTATCGTCCGCGGGCCATACCGCTGGGTGCGCCACCCGCTCTATCTGTTCAGCCTGATCATTATCTGGTCCTGCCCTATTTTTACCGTGGATCGATTGCTGCACAACGGGCTCTGGACCCTCTGGATCATCGTCGGCGCCACCATGGAGGAGCGGGATCTGGTCGCCTGTTTCGGCCAGGATTATCGATCGTATCAGAAAACGGTACCCATGCTGCTGCCCACCAGCTTCAAGCCATTGATGCAGAATCTCAACAAAAATGCACGCGATCATTTTTGAAGCCAGCGAGGTCCCCTTTATCTGCTGCACACCGGGTTAAAAATTACAAACGTCAAGCTCCAAATATCAAACCAATCACAAGTACCAACTTCCAAATCTCAAACACGACATCTACCTGATCTGGCGTTTGAAATTTGGGAAATTGGAATTTATCTGGAATTTGAGATTTGTTTTTTTGATTTTCATTGCGAATTCTGATTTTTTCTTTTAGTCCCCGTTTTTAACGAATTTTAATAGGCTTACACCATGTCCCCGACAAATGCCCCCCAACAGGTCAAAATGGATGCCGCCGTTGCCGGCCCTCTGCTCATGCTTGCCGCTGCATTGTTGTTCACCATGCTCAACCTGTTGATCAAACAGATCGGCCCAGACTTTACCATCTGGCACATCGGATTCTATCGGTTTTTTGGCGGGGTAGCGGTGCTGCTCATGGTTTTCGGCCGGCACGGCAACCCCTATCGGGGCCACAACACCCGGCTGCTGATCATCCGCGGATTTACCGGATCGGCGGCGTTTCTTTCCATCGTCACGGCCATCCGCCTGCTGCCGGTCTCCACCGCCCTGGTGATTTTCTACGCTTTTCCGGCCTTTTCGGCTGTTTTTTCCTACCTGATTTACGGCGAACGGTTATCCAAGGCGGAGATCGCCTGCATTGCCGTGGTGGTCATCGGCATCGGCGTCCTGTTCGATTTCAGGCTGCAAGGGGGCTTTTTCGGCCAGTTCATGGCCCTGACCGGCGCCGCATTCGCCGGTCTCACCGTGACCCTGATCAAGACCCTGCGGGAAAAAAACGGCCCGGTGATCATTTACCTCTACTTTTGCACCATGGGCACGCTGGTGACCCTGCCCCAATTTGCCATGGCCCCGCTGTTGCCATCCACAGGCATGGCCTGGGCCATGGTGCTGGGCATCATCTTTGTCTCGGTCGCCGCCCAGCTGCTGATGAACCAGGGCTTTTTCTACTGCCGGGGATGGGAGGGCGGCGTCTTCATGTCCAGCGAGGTGATTTTCACCGCCATTGTGGGCATCGCTTTTCTGGGGGATCCGGCATCGTGGCGCTTCTGGATTGGCGGCGTGTTGATCTTCGGCAGTGCCGTGGCCCTGAACCGCTTCAAGGCCAATTCGATGAAGCGGGATAAGCGGGTTGATGCAGCAAAATGAGGTTTAAGGGGTTCGGGGTCCAGGGGTTCAGG
>JAGTUY010000070.1 GCA_018224455.1 Desulfosarcina sp. | reverse complement strand
CCGGTCACGGCGGCCTACCTGATCACCGCCGTGGTGGCCGTACCGGCCCTGACCCATCTGGGCATCAACGAAATTGCCGCCCACATGATCGTCTACTGGCTCTCCCAGGATTCCAACATCACCCCGCCGGTGTGCATCGCCGCGTTTGCGGGGGCGACCATCGCCAAGGCCAACATGTGGCGCACGGCTTTCGCCGCCTTCAAGTTCGCCAAGTTTCTCTACCTGGGGCCGTTCCTGTTTGGCTACGTGCCAGCTTTTTCGCTCAACGGCAGCGCCATGGACATCGTCAAGGCCTTTGTTCTGATCATTCTTGGCACCTGGCTCTACTCTTATATGTTGAGCGGAATCTGGATCAAGACAATTATCGGGTGGTGCGAAAAAGCCCCGGCTGCCTGATTGGTCACCGGTAAAAGCATTCGCGCGGAAACCAATCGATTCTTATCAAAAACCCTCGCTTTAACAGGCGGGGGTTTTTGCATTCAGCAGAAAAAAATTGGCAATGGTGAAAGCTACGGCAGGGTAATGTGTTCTCCAGCGACCACCAGGTGACCCTTTGCCAGACGCCCATCCTGATGCAGGACTATATTTTTAAGATCGAAGGCGGTCTTCAAGCGGCTGATATTCTGTTTGTGCAGGCCTTGAACCCGGGAAACCATGCCGGGGTGGACGGATATGGTCAGCGGGTCCGGTCGTTTTTCCATCTGGTCCAGTGCGGATGAAACGGCATCGAGAACAATTTCCCCGTGCACCAGGTGACCGAAGGCCGGGTGGTAGGGGCCGGCGATAAGACCGCCCGTCCGGGTCAGTCCGTCCGCGGCCTGGAGGCCCATGCGGACGACCGGTATGTGATGGGCGTTGAAATAAAGGAACAGCCGTTTCACCAGGGTGACGCAGGCGGCCAGCGGCATGGGGCGGTAGCGGCCGTCTCTGTATCCTCCGGCCAATGGGCTGCCCTCCAGGACAAGAGTAGGGTAAATCCTGACAAAATCCGGCTCAAGCTCAGCGATCCGGCGGGCCGTTTCCATGGCGCCGTCGTCGTTGTCCGCCGGAAGCCCCACCATCATCTGCAGGCCCATCTCGTAGCCCCGATTTTTCAGCTGGCCGGCGGCGGCCTGCGTGTCCGAGGCCCGGTGCCCCCGCCCGGCGGCATATAGAACCCGGTCGTTCATGGACTGAACGCCTAATTCCACCGTGGCGACCGGAAACCCGTCCAGCAGGCTCAAGGATTCCGGACTGATGGCGTCCGGCCGTGTGGAGAAGCGAATGCTGTCCACCTCTTTTGCCTGCACAAAAGGCATGGCCGCCCTCAGCAGTGAACGGATGGTCTTTTTTTCAAGCCCCAGAAAGCTGCCGCCGAAAAAGGAGATCTGCGTGGTGGATGGCCGCTTTTTGCCATATTTTAAAAATCGATTCACTTCAAGTTGGATCTGGTCCACCGACGGCGTCTGGGCGGTCTTGCCGGTAATGGCGCGCTGGTTGCAGAAAATGCACTGGTGGGGACACCCCATGTGGGGAATGAAAATAGGTATGATCAGAGGTTGTCCGGCCGGTCTGGCATCGTCCCGGGTATGCATGGTCAAACGGATCGATCCAACAGCTCAAGGCCCGTCCGGGCGGCCTCCTGTTCGGCCATTTTCTTGCTTTTCCCATCGCCTTCGGCGGTGATCCCGGCCACGGTCATCTGAACTTTGAAGGTCTTGTCGTGATCCGGGCCAATCTCATCGAGGACCTCATATCGGGGCACGTCGTGATATTTCGACTGGACGCGTTCTTGAAGCATGCTCTTGTAGTCGGTTTCATAGCGCGTACGGTTGGTGCTGCGCAGCCGTTCACGGAACTGATTGTCCACAAACCCAAAGGCGGCATCGAATCCACCATCGATATAAATGGCGGCGATCACCGCCTCGGTAGCATCTGCCAGAATCGAGTTTTTATCCCTGCCGTCGGTCAGCGCTTCCCCTTTTCCCAGCAGCAGGTGGGGGCCAAGGCCGATCTCCCGGGCGATGGCGGCCAATTCGGTTTCATTGACCAGTTGCGCCCGGTTTCTGGACAATTCTCCCTCGGTCAGATCCGGGTGTCGCTCCATCAGAAGATGGCTGATGGCCAGGTTGAGCACGGCATCGCCTAAGAATTCCAGGCGCTCGTTGCTGGTGATGCCGGTTTGGGGCTGCTCGTTGACAAAGGAGCTGTGGCGAAGCGCAGCCGTCAGCTGTTCGGATCTGTTGAACCGGTACCCGAGCGCACGTTCCAGGTATTCATGGGTGGGGTTTTCGGGAGTCGGGTCATCCATGCTCATCGCTCCAGGCGTGCCATCAGGTGTTCATAAAAGGAATAGGGTACATGAAAGTTGCCCGCCCCAGAGCCCATCTGGATTCCCGGGGTAACGGCACCGTGGAAGTCGGTACCACCGGTGATCAGGAGGTTGTGCTTCTGGGCCAGCCGGCAATAACGGACGGTGGCGGCTTCGGGATGTTCGGGATAAACGGCCTCGACGCCTTCAAGCCCCATCGCTTTGAGCGTCAGCAGAAATGGCTCGAAGTTGTCAATAGCTGCCACGTCATTCAGATACGGGTGGGCAAGCACCGCCACACCGCCTGCGGATTTAATGGCCGCGATGGCCGCTTCCATTGGGACGCGGTGTTTTTCGACATATGCCGGTTTGTTTTTTCCTAAAAACCGGTCGAATGCGTCGTCAATGGATACAGCCAGGCCCTTGGCGATCATCAGCTGGGCAATATGCGGACGACCGGCCGTGGCATCACCGACGATTTCGGACAAGTCCGCCATGGTTAGATCCATGCCCATGGCGTTGAGTCGTTCAATTATCTGTGGGTTGCGGTTTTCCCGCGAGGTTTGAAGGACGGTCAGCAGTTTGTTCAGCGATGTATCGAAAAGGTCTATCCCGTAGCCGAGGACATGAACACTGCTTCCGGATGGATATCCGCGCGGGGGGGCTGCGCTGATTTCAATTCCGGTGAGAAATCCCAGGGACTGCGGAATCCCGCTATCAAGTGCCGCGGCTGAACCGGAAATGGTGTCGTGGTCAGTAATGGAGACGGCTTTCAGGCCGAGCTGAACCGCCAGCTCCAAAATCTCGGGTGGTGTCAGCGTGCCGTCAGAGGCCGTTGAGTGGACATGCAGATCGATACCGGGATGCGGGTCAGATGCCAAGGGCTTTTTCAAAAGCCTCCTCTTTGGTCTTGCAATCGATGCACTGGGTGGTGACCGGTCTCGCCTTGAGCCGCTCTATGGAAATGTCCTCACCACACTTATCGCAGATACCAAAGGTGCCGCTTTCGATTCGATCAAGTGCCTTCTTCACTTTCTTGATCAGCTTGTGCTCGCGATCGCGAATGCGCAGCATGAAATTGCGATCCGATTCCAGCGCTGCCCGATCCGTGGGGTCCGGAAAGGTCTCTTTCTGTTCCGTCATGCCTGAAACGGTTTCACCTGCATGACTCAGCAGTTCCTCTAACCGCTCGTGAAGGAGCTTTTCAAAGAATTCTCGATCTTTTTTATTCATCGCTCAATCCCGCAAAGGTGAAGGTTACTATTGCTAACAAAAAGGGGAAGCTAACACAAGGAAATGGGCATGTAAAGTGCTATTGTGTCATCGCCGTCGATTCAAGCAATCTAAATTTAATTTAAAAATCAAGTGGTTATTGGACTTCAGGACAGCTCTGAAATCAGTGTTTCCAACGTTTTCATGTTACCGACAGCAAAGACCTGGTGGTCATAACCCTGGGGAACAATTTTTTTCAGCAGGCCCGTCAGGACCCTTCCCGGACCCACTTCCACGAAGACCTCCACGTTTTCAGACACCAGGCGGCGGATTGAATCGTACCACCTTACCGGACTGCACAACTGCATGGCCATGAGACGCTGGATTGCTTTGCCGTCCTCACAGCGGTCAGCCGTAACGTTGTGGATGATTGCGTTTGCCGGGCAATTGAATGAAAAGGTGTTCAGATAGGCAATGAATTCATCTTCGGCACCCTTGATCAAATCGCTGTGCCAGGCCCCGCTCACCTTCAGGGGAATCGCCTTTGCGCCCTGTGATTTAGCCATCTCCGAGACTGCCGCCACCGATTCAGGGGCGCCGGTGACAACGATCTGCTGTTGGGAGTTGTGATTGGCAACGGATAGTACACCCGTGTTCCGGACGGCTTCCACCAGTGTGTTTACCGCCTGGATATCCAACCCGATGATCGCGCTCATGGCTCCTTTTTGTTTCAACGATTCCCGGTGCATCAATTCGCCCCGCTTGAACACCAGGCGAAGGGTATCGGCCATGGACACGACCTTTGCCGAAGCCAGCGCACTGTATTCGCCCAAACTATGGCCGGCGGAAAAACCGCAAGTGATCCCGGCACGCTGAATGGCGTCCAGACAAGCCAGGTTGACGGCCGTAACGGCCGGCTGAAGGTTGACCGTTTCCGTCAAGGTTTCCATCGGGCCTTTAAAGCAGTATTGGGAAAGGGGAACGCCGGCAATATCATCGGCAGCGGCGAATATTTCCCTGACAAAGTCATATTCCTGAAACAGGTCATGCCCCATGCCCACCGTTTGAGAGCCCTGTCCGGGAAATAAGAAAGCAATTTTTTTCAATGATTTTCCTCCAAATTGAAGAGTTTGCGCGTCAGGTCCAAAGCGACGGATTTGTTGCCGCGGCAGCCATTCTTTTTCAAATAATCCGTGGGCTCGTGGAGAATTTTATTCACCAGGGCGTCCGTCATGCGTTGGATGGTCCGTTTGTCTGATTCGGAGAGATGGTTCAAGGACACCAGGGCCTTTTCCAATTCCTGCCTGGCCACGGCTTCCACTTTGCCACGCAGGGAGACGATGGTCGGCACCACCTCGAGGGTGTCAACCCATTTACGAAAGCCAATCACCGCCTCATCGATGATTCGTTGGGCCTTGACGGCCTCGCGGTTGCGGTCTTCGATGTTGTCGTCCACGATACCCTTAAGGTCGTCGATATCGTAAACATAGGCGTTGCTGATGCGGTTGATGTCCGGATCGATGTCTCTTGGAACGGCGATGTCAATGAAAAACAGGCTGCGGTTGCGGCGGCTCTTCATGGCGGCTTTTATCTGATTTTTCCGCAGCACGTATTCGCTGGAACCGGTGGAACTGATAACGATGTCCACATCATTGAGGCAGTCGATAATTTCCTCGAATTTAATCGCTTTTCCCCTAAAGCGGTTGGCCAGTTCGACGCCCCTGGAAAAGGTTCGGTTGGCCACGGTAATCGTACCGGCCCGGTTGCGGATCAGATGTTCGACGGCCAGTTCGGCCATCTCTCCGGCGCCGATCAGCATGACGCGCCTGCCTTCAAGGTCGCCGAAGATCTTTTTCCCCAGTTCGATGGCGGTGTAGCTGATGCTGACGGCGTGGTCGCCGATCCCGGTTTCCGTGCGTACCTTTTTGGCCACGAAGAAGGTGCGGTGGAGCAACTTGTTGAGGATCACACCGGAGGTTTTCTCCACGGTGGCCTTGCGGTAGGCCGCTTTCATCTGGCCGAGGATCTGGGGTTCGCCCACCACCATGGAATCTAAACTGGCGGCAACCTGCAGGGTGTGACGGACGGCTTCGTCGCCGTCATACTGATAGAGGGCGCTTTCAAACTGGGAAAGGGGCACTTTCTTGAATTCGGCGATGAACTGTTTGGCAATGCTGACCGCCGCGTCGCGCTGGTCGACGGCCATGAGCAGTTCGATCCGATTGCAGGTTGAAAAAAGGACTGACTCCCCGATGGCCGGGTTGTCCCGGAGCATCGCCAGCGCCCGGTCGGTTTCGTCGGCCGTAAAGGCAATGCACTCCCGAACGTCCACAGGAGCGGTTTTGTGATTTAATCCAAGCAGTACAATATCACGCATCGTTCATTATCACAGTTGGCCCGTGGCATGCTGATCAGTGCCTGTCCAGGCGCTGAATTGTCGGCGAAGGGGGCCGGTTTTCCATCCTGTCATCGACCTACATGGCCGTAAAGCTTCCGTGGTGGCCCTGCAACAGAAAATTGACGCCGAAAAAAGTGAAAAGGATGACGCCAAAACCGATGATGGCCATGATTGCCGCCCGTCTTCCCCGCCACCCGACGGTCAGCCGCTCGTGGAGCAGTGCCGCGTAAAACAGCCAGGTGATGGCGGACCAGACCTCCTTGGGATCCCAGCTCCAGAACTTCCCCCAGATGGCTTTGGCGTAAACGACACCGGTGATCAAACCGATGGTGATCATCGAAAAACCTACGACGATGCTGGCATAGCTGGTGGTGTCCAGAAGGTCCAGGGATGGCAGGCGGCTGAAAAAAAACCCCCGGGTCTTCTTTTTGATGGCATTTTCCTGGAGCAGGTACAGCATGCCCAGGCCGCAGGCCAGAGCAAAGGCCGCATTGCCAATAAAGATGGTGATGATATGGGCGGCCAACCACCAGCTTTTCAACAGCTGAGGATTCTCGGATACCGGCCTGGGCATCTGGTAAGCGGCGATCATTACCAGGGTAACCAGCGGTGCGGCGTAAATACCCAGTACTTTAAGCTTGTACCTGAGAGAAAAGGCCAGAAAGACCGCCGCGATCGCCCAGCCGGTGAACGACAGGGTTTCATGGAGGTTGTTGACCGGAAAATGGCCCGACCGAAGGCCGCAGGCGACCAGGGACACCGTGTGCAGGGCAAACCCGGCGGCCATCAGGCCGACGGCAGTCCGCTGGAGGATCGGTTTCTGGAAAAAGAGATAGCCGAAATAGCAGGCACTGCTGAACATGTAGATGATGGTGGCGATGACGAAAACGGGCTCCATGTCACTCCTGGGGCTGCTGGTTGGATGGCATCAACTGGTGGTAGCGGTAGCCCGGGCCCAGAACCCTTTCCAGCAATTGATCGATCTGGTCTACCTTTTGGGCCTTGACCAAGGCAAGCAGGTCGCCGTCGATCAGCTGTTCGAAAAGGGGTTTGTGCGCTTCCGGTTCGTGGGCCTCGGCCAGCAGCTTGCTGCGGATCGCGCCCATCAACTCCAGCACCAGGCCATATTCAGGGCCGAACTGGGTTTCAAGGCGTTTGCGGATATGTTTGGCAAAGGCGGGGCTTTTGCCGGCGGTTGAGATGGCCATGACAAAACTGCCGCGCCGCACAATGGCCGGGAGGATGAAATTGCATATTTCCGGCCGGTCGGCAATGTTGCACAGCAGGTTCAGGCGCTTCGCGTCAGCGTGGATCTGCCGGTTCAGCGTTTCATCATCGGTGGCGCCGATCACCAGAAACATGCCTTCCCCATCAGACGCTCGATAGAGGCGCTGTTTCAACACGATGGCCTTTTCAGCGGCCAGTTGCCTGACCGCCGGAGAGACCTTCGGGCTGACCACGGTCACCCTGGCGCCGCATTGAACGAGGGTGTCAACCTTGCGGGCGCCCACCCGCCCGCCACCCACCACCAGGCATCGTCGGCCTTTTATGTCAAGATTTACCGGATAGTACCGCATGTTCACCATCTAAAGGGTAAGCGTCATCAGGTCCCGGGCAATAATAACCTTCCCATTATAGGCGCTCCGGCACTGATTTTCAATATCGGCCGCTTCGCATGCCGGATAAAAATGAGTCAGCACCAGGCGTTTTACACCCGCTGCCTGGGCAATTTTCCCGGCGAGTGCGGGGGTGAGATGGCCGTCGACTTTCTGATCATCTGGAAAAGCCGATTCACAGATCATCAGGTCGGCGTCGGCGGCGATAGCCGTCAGACCGGCGCAGACATCGCTGTCCCCGGAATAGACCAATGTTTTGTTCTCGGCATCGACAATGCGATAGGCCAGGCTCTCCGGCCGGTGGGCCACAGGCATGGAGGCCACGGTGAAGGATGAGAACGTGTGTTGATCAGCCTGTTGCGTATCGAGTTCAACGACGGTGAACATGTCCGGTGGCAGCACAATCCAATTTCCGTATACCGATTTCAGGCGTTCGAAGAAGGACCGGAACCCCCGCCCCGCCACAATGGTCAGGGGCTGTTTCTGGGCGGAGGGAGCCGGATACTTCAAAGCGAACAGAAAGGAAGCCAGTTCGCCGATGTGGTCCGGATGAAAATGGCTGAGAAAGAGGTAGGACGTGTCGAAGATGGAGACATCGACTTCCAGCAGGCGGCGCATCGTCCCCGGGCCACAGTCGAAGAGCAGGTTTTCCCCGCTGGTTCTCATCAGAAAGGAGCAAGGGCTGCGCGTCAGCGACGGCACACAGGTTCCTGATCCCAGAATGGTGATTTGGCTTTGCAAGGCACGGATCCTCCCTGATAAACTTGATCGTCCGGCACCCATGTTAGGATGAACCGGAAAAGAATACAACCGGAAGAAACGCGTCTTCACCGATAAACGATGGGTCGAAATGGGAAAAAAAAGCAAGTTTCGGCTTCCCGGAAAAAAAGATCTGCAACGGGCGTTTTCAATGCTCCATGACTCCAACAGCGGCGATTGCACAATCATGATGCTTGACACGGATGAATGGTTTTTGTTATTTCAGCCGCTGTTCGAAAACTATTTAAATTCTATAAAATCTGGCCAACGCAACGATTTCGATGAACTTGTGCGCCCGGCGTCAGATCCTCTTTTTTAGAGGGGAAAAACGTTTTTTCAATCTGTTGATAGACACCATCCGATCAGGATTGTCTGGCGGATGAAAAAGACGACTGATGCAGCAATACGGAAACACCGTTTGTTCGACTACAAAAAAAACAGGGACTGGGCAGAAAATCTGACCATTGTCATGCAGTTGGGACTGACCATGGCCGGCTGCATCGTTTTTTGCTTCTTTGTGGGACACTATCTGGATCAATGGCTAGGACTGAAGGGGGTATTCACCACGGTCTTTATCCTTCTTGGCGTTGCCGGCGGCGCCAACGTCTGCTATCGGCAGATACTGGAGATCACCGAACCGAAAGACAAGGCGGATCCAGATGAAAACGGACCCAACGGTTATTGAGATGCAAAAAAAATACGGCTCGCGGGCCTTGGTGCTGGCCATTGGGTCCGGCCTCTTATTCCTTGCCTTGGGCCAAAAAGAGATCTGTCGTGGGTTGGTTCTTGGCGGGGTCTTCAGCGCTGTCAATTTTGCGCTCATGGGTCAGGCGCTGCGCTTCCGTCTCAGCGACAATCGCAAGGTGGCTGCCCGGCGATCTCTGCTTTCCCTGCTGTTGCGATATGCGCTGCTGGCGATACCGCTCGTTTTGGCCGTGCAGTCTGACCGGTTTAATTTTCCAGCCACGGCGGTCGGTCTATTCATGGTTCAGCTGGTGATCATGATCGAACATGGTTCCCGGTTGATTGTCGGTGCTGTCAAACACTGAACCAAGGGCGACGATACATGGGAGAACTCGGAAGAATTCATCAGCTGATCATACCGGTTTTCGGCCATTCCATGACCTTCAACCTCGAGGTCATTCTTATGACCTGGATCGCCTTTCTGGTGATTTTTGTGCTGGGTTTTTTAATGGCACGCAAACGGGGTATGGTTCCGGAATCCATGCAGGTGTTCGGGGAGCTGCTCGTTGCCAATCTCTACAAGCTGACCGAAGACGCCCTGGACGAGGAGATGGCCAAAAAGTACGGTCCCTTGATCTGTGCGCTTTTTTTGTTTCTGCTGGTGTCCAACTGGCTGGGTATCGTTCCTCACCTGGAAGAACCCACCAAGGACCTCAATACCCCCTTGAGCCTCGGCCTGATGGGTTTTGTTATCGCCCATGTCGCAGGGATACGGAAAAAAGGGTTTAAAAACTATGCCAGCGAGTATTTTCAACCGATCTTTTTCATGGCGCCGCTGAATATCATCGGCGAGTTTGCCAAGATCGTATCCATCTCCTTCCGTCTGTTCGGCAATATCATGGGCGGGTCGATCATCATCCTTGTGGTCTCCTATCTCACTTACAGCATCTTGCTGCCGCCCTTTCTTTACGCCTTTTTCGGCATGTTCGTGGGTACGATTCAGGCGTTTGTCTTTACAATGTTAACAGTTGTTTACATCTCAGTCGCGGTGAAATAGATGATGGATCTCGATGTTCAGGCCTGGGTTAAGGTCGCCGCGTTTGCCGGCGGGGGGATTGCCATGGGGCTGGGTGCGGTGGGCGCTGCCATCGGCGAAGGGTATACCGCTGCCCAGGCCAATCTGGCCGTCTCCAGAAACCCGAAGATTTCCGGTGATATCTTCAAAAACATGCTCGTGGGGCAGGCGGTAGCCGAATCAGCTTCCATCTTTGCCCTAGTGGTCGCGATCCTGCTTCTGTTCTTGGACACGGGTAATCCAAATATGCTCAAGGCGGCCGCCCTTTTCGGCGCCGGCGTCAGCATGGGTTTCGGGGCGATCGGTTCGGGTGTCGGGTCCGGGTTTCCCGGTGGCCAGGCCTGCCTGGGACTTTCCCGCCAGCCGGCGGTATCCAGCAAGCTCACCACCAACATGCTTATCGGCTCCGCCGTCTGCCAGACGCCGGCGATCTTCTCAATGGTGGTGGCACTGATGCTTCTGTTCATGGATTTTTCCAATGCACCCCTTCATCCCACCTGGGCTGCGCTGGTGGGGGCCGGCCTGAGCACCGGGCTGGCTGCCATCGGTTCGGGTTACGGCGGCGGCATGGCTGCCGGGGCCAGTGCCGAGGGGGTGGCCCGTCAGCCGGAGGCGGTAGGCAATATCACAACCGTTATGCTGGTGGGCCAGGCCGTGGCCCAGACGCCATCCATTTTCGGTTTGCTGGTGAGTTTCATCCTGATGTTCAAAACCTTTCCCGAGTCCATGCAGCTGCAAGCGGCCATGGCGCTGCTCAGTGCGGGTCTTTGTACTGGCCTTGGCGGCATTGGACCGGGCGTGGGCAACGGCATGGCGGCGGAAGGCGCCGTTCGCTGGGTGGCCCGCAACGTCACCCATGCGGCCGATCTCATGCGGACCATGCTGGTGGGCCAGGCGGTCTCCCAGTCCACGGCCATCTATGCGATGGTGGTCAGCCTGGTGTTGATTTTCGTCTTGTAGGTTTAAGGATTTCGGCGACCTTCCGGTCGCGGAGTAATGTATTTAAATACATGATGATAAAACGGTAACCGAGGAGGAGTATCATGGCCATTGAAGGAGCAGACATTGTAAAAGCGGCAGCTTTTTTAGGCGCAGGTATATCCATGGGGCTAGGCGCAATCGGTCCCGGTGTGGGAGAAGGCATGGTGGCCGCCAAAGCGTGTGAAGCCATCGGCAAAAACCCCAAGGAAGCAGGACTGTTGACCCGGACCATGCTGGTGGGCCAAGCTGTCTCCGAATCGACCGGCATCTATTCCCTGGTTATCGCGCTGTTGCTGCTGTTTGTTGTGTAGCGGGCCACCACTGACTCCGGCATTTTCGGATCCGTCTCAACCTGCCTCCCCGGCATAATCAACATGGAACGGCAACTATTCAACAGAGAGCGTCAACCATGGAAATTATTGCGACCAACGCGCTGATCAGTATCAATGAGACCCTTATCGTTCAGCTGGTCTCCTTCTTCATCTTTCTTTATTTCATGAACCGGATAATGTTCCGTCCGCTGCTCAGCACCATGGCCCAGCGCAAGGCGTTAATCTCCGATTTCCAGAGAGATATCATTTCAGGGAAAGAAGATCTGGTTCGATTAGGCAAAGATCTTGATCGCGAGCAGGCCAAGGTCATCAAAGAGGCCCATAAAGTTGTTCTTTCCCTTGAAACGGAAGGAGATCAGCGGGCTGCGGATATTTTGGAGGAAGTCCGGCAACAGATTTCAGAATTGAGGCATGAAACCGAGACCCGGATAAATGATCAGGTACGAAAGGCGCGAATGGAATTGGCCGGGGAGGTGGAGGCGATTACTTTGACGATCATGGAAAAAGTGCTTCATCGGAGGCTGCAATCATGAGGTTGACTGAAAGAGCCGGTGCGCTGTGCGTCACCACCCTGTTTGTGGGGTTTTATATGGTGGCGCTTCCTATAGCGGCCCAGGCCGCAGACCCCCAATGGAGACCCACGTACGACGTGGCCATGCGCTGGGTCAACTTTATCATCCTAGTTGCCGTGATCGTAAAATATGCCAGAGAACCCATCAAAGATTTTTTAAAGCTGCAAAAAAGTGACATCGCTTCCGAAATTGGCCAACTGGAAACCGAAAAAGCCAGGATTGTTAGCGAAATTATGGCAGTCAAGCAAAAAGCGATTGAAAGCCGGTCCTACTTCCATGACTTGAAAGATCGACTGATCGCCCAAGGAGAGACCCGCAAAGAGCAAATCGTTGAACAGGCCAAGCAACAAAGTAAAATCATGCTGGAAGAGACTCGGCGCAAGATGGAAAACCGAATCGTCCAGGCCAAGGCCGGCCTCCAAATGGAGCTGCTGGATATGGCCATCGATCAGGCAACGGTAACACTGCCAAGCGTAATGACCGCTGGAGACGCCCAGCACCTTTTGGATGATTATATGAGCAGTCTTCACGCTTGATCGAATGCGGGTCTCGCCCAAGGAATTACCATTTCATGCCATTGGGCCGATTGTTCTGTGCAGCTTGACAGTTCCACCATTTTTTATTTGGGAACCCCCGGTTCTTCTTTCGTCGAGCCAACCTCTATCAATCGCCGTTTGGGGACCAAACGGGCAAAACGGGACCTCTATCATGGAAAAAAATGTCTCTATCGAAACATTTATCAAGGATCAGATCGAAAAGTGGGAAAAACAAACCCAGACTCATATACCGGTAATCACCATCTCTTCGGAGCCGGGTAGTGGGGGGCGGGTCATCGCCCAGGGGCTGGCCAAGCGGCTCAACATCGATCTGTTTGACCGTGACATCGTCAAGGAAATTGCTGAAAGTGCCCACATCAGTGGCATCGTGATCGAAACCATGGAAAAAGACCGACTCTCCGGTATCAAGGATTTTATCTCATCCCTGGTGAACGACCGCTATCTATGGCCGGGGGTTTACCTGGATCATCTGATGAAAGTGGTTGCCGCAATCGCCAGCCATGGCAATGCCATCCTTGTCGGCCGTGGTGCCAACTTCCTGATTCCGCAGGAAGACCGGTTGAGTGTTCGGG
>JAGTUY010000069.1 GCA_018224455.1 Desulfosarcina sp. | reverse complement strand
TGCGTCAGATTGTCTACAGCACGCCGCATAAAGACAAGCGCCAGACCCTGTTTTTCAGCGCCACGCTCACCCCGGATGTCACCCGGCTGAGCGCCAGCTGGACCCGGGACCCGCTGTCCGTCGAGATCGAACCGGAACAGGTGGCTGTGGACACCGTGGAGCAGGTGGTCTACATCATCACCACCGACGAAAAGTTCTCCCTGACCTACAACATTATCACCCGGCAGAATCTGGACCGCGTGCTGGTCTTTTGCAACCGCCGCGATGAAACCCGGCGGCTGGCCGAAATGCTGGACCGCTATCGGATCAACTGCGCCGTGTTGTCCGGCGAGGTCCCGCAAAACAAGCGGATTCGGACGCTGGATCAGTTCAAGTCCGGCAAGATCCGCGTGCTGGTGGCCACGGATGTGGCCGGCCGGGGCATTCACATCGAGGGCATGGATTACGTGATCAACTTCACCCTGCCCCACGACGCCGAAGACTACGTTCACCGCATTGGCCGCACCGGCCGCGCCGGGGCAGCCGGCACCTCCATCAGTTTTGCCTGCGAGGAGGATTCTTTTTACCTGCCGGCTATCGAGGCATTCATCGGCCATCCACTGCCCTGCATCCAACCCGAAGAGGGATGGCTGGAATTGCCCCCTGCGCCGCGCCGACGGCGCGCCAAACCCGCTTATCAGCCCGGCAGCGCCGGGCAGAGAAGAAGGCGGCCGCGACCGCGGCAGGGCGACGGGGCCAAGCGACAATACCCCAAGCGCAGCGGCCGTCCCAAGCGCATTTCATCCGCTAAACCGCGAAGGACATCTTCTGCATGACTCCCCGCGACGGCATGATCAACGTAATGGCCGATCTCATCGGTTTCCCTGACCGGCCCCGCAAGTGACCCATCCATGGCAGACGATCAGACCCATGACATCTATTTTGCCCAGATTGCCGACGGCATGGAAGCGACCGGGGCCGCCGAACTGGCCGAACTGGGTGCGGTCGACACCCGTCCGGTTCGCCGCGGCATCCATTTCAGGGCAGATCGATCATCGCTTTACCGCATCAATTACTGCGCCCGGTTGAGCAGTCGTATCCTCGCACCGATACAATCATTTGCCTGCCCGGACGCTGCAGCAATCTACCGGGCGGCCCGACGCATCGACTGGACACGTTTTTTCAGCCTGGATCAGACCTTCGCCGTTTTCGCCAGCACTGCCGGCAGTACCGTGCCTCATTCGCAGTTTGCCGGGCTGAAACTCAAGGATGCGGTGGCAGACCAGTTCCGGGACGCTTTCGGGAGACGGCCGAACGTCGATCCTCGAACACCCGACCTGTGGATCAACCTCTATGTGGAAAAGGATCGGGGAATCATCAGCATCGATACTTCCGGCGGCAGCCTGCACCGTCGGGGATACCGAACTCGCAGTGTCGACGCCCCCATGCAGGAGACGGTGGCAGCCGCCATGGTAACCCTGTCCGGATGGGATGGCCGGGTGCCTCTGGTGGATCCCATGTGCGGCGCCGGTACCCTGATAATTGAAGCGGCAATGTCGTACTGCCGCATTCCTGCCGGATATCTTCGCCATCGGTTTGGTTTTCAACAGCTTCCCGATTACGACCCCCAGGTATGGAAAATGGTTAAAGACCAGGCGGACAGCCTGATTCGAAAACTGGCGGACCGCCTCATATACGCCAGCGACATCGATTCCCAGGCGGTTTCGGCGACTCGGGCCAACTGCAAGATGATTCCCCATGCACGCACGGTCAGCGTCTTGAGAATGGATTTCAGGCAAATCGAAGGGCTGGAGAACCGGATCATTCTGTGCAACCCGCCATACGGCATCCGCATGAAGCGTCAGGACGGCATGGAAGAGGTTTACCGGCAAATGGGCGATTTTTTAAAGCAGCGCTGCAAAGGCTCGGAGGCCTATATCTATTTTGGCAACCGGGAGATGATCAAGCGCATCGGGTTGAAACCCGCCTGGAAAAAACCGTTGAGAAACGGCGGCCTGGACGGACGATTGGTCAAATACGAAATGTACTGAACGATGGCCCTGATTACCCTTCGCGATATTTGCATGAGCTTCGGCGCGGAGCCGTTGCTGGACCGGGTGAACCTGACGGTGGCATCCGGCGAGCGGATCGGCCTGCTGGGCAGAAACGGCGTGGGCAAAACCACCCTCATGAAAATCATCGGCGGCACTCTGTCGCCGGATCGTGGAGAGGTGATGCGATCCCAGGGCGTCACGGTGAGCAGTCTGGCCCAGGGCGTCCCCGCAGACCTTCACGGGACGGTTTTCGATGTCATCTGTCAGGGAATGGGATCGAGGGGAAAGCGTCTGGCGTCGTATCGCCGCCTGTGTGATCTGAACGAATCGGTCGGCGGCACGGCCGAGGATGCCCCCAAAAACCTGATGGACCTGCAGCAGACCATTGACAGTGAAGATGGCTGGCAGATCCGGCAACAGGTTGCGCACATCATCTCCCAGATGAAGCTGGCGGCGGATGGTGAGGTGAGTACATTTTCCGCCGGCATGAAGCGACGGGTGCTCTTGGCCGCTGCTCTGGTGGCGCGGCCGGACATTCTGCTGCTGGACGAACCCACCAACCACCTGGACATGACGGCCATCGACTGGCTGGAGTCGTTCCTGCTCAAGTGG
Organism: Desulfosarcina sp.; assembly: GCA_018224455.1. Lineage (GTDB taxonomy): Bacteria > Desulfobacterota > Desulfobacteria > Desulfobacterales > Desulfosarcinaceae > Desulfosarcina. Next base: position 1,703 of record JAGTUY010000069.1, on the reverse strand, counting down.
CGCGGCACCCTGATGCTGATTACCCACGATCGCATGATGATCCGCCGCCTGGCCACCCGTATCGTGGAGATCGACCGGGGACGCCTGCATGCCTGGGACTGCGATTACGATACCTTTGAACAGCGCAGCCAGGAACGCTTGGATGCCGAAGAGAAGGGCAACCTGCGGTTCGATAAAAAGCTGTCTGCCGAGGAAGCCTGGATTAGGCAGGGCATCAAGGCCCGTCGCACGCGCAACGAAGGACGGGTGCGCGCACTGGAAAAGCTTCGCGAGATCCGCCGCAGCCGAAGGGACCGCACCGGCAGGGTACGCATGGCCCTGGATGAAGCCGAACCAAGCGGGAAAACGGTCGTCGAGACAACGGGCCTGTCCTTTGCCTATGGGAACCGGATTATCGTCAAAGAATTTTCATGCACCATCATGCGGGGCGACCGAATCGGCATCCTCGGACCCAACGGCGCCGGAAAATCGACCCTGATCCGCCTGTTGTTGGGCGATTTGCCGCCCCAGCAGGGACGAATCAAACACGGCACCAATCTGGAAGTGCTTTACTTCGATCAACTGCGCGGAAAACTGGATGAGAACAAGACGGTCCAGGAAAATGTCTCCCCGGCGGGTGACATGATGGATGTAGGCGGAAAAAGCCGCCATGTCATCGGTTACCTGAAGGACTTTCTTTTCTCTCCTCAACGATCCCGCACCCCGGTGTGGGTGCTTTCAGGGGGCGAGAAGAACCGCCTGCTGCTGGCCAAGCTCTTTGCCCGGCCCGCCAATGTTTTGGTGCTGGACGAGCCTACCAACGATTTGGATGTGGAAACCCTGGAACTATTAGAGGAACTACTCCTGGGCTACAGCGGAACGGTACTGCTGGTGAGCCACGACCGGACATTTGTCAACAACGTCGTCACCAGCACGCTGGTCTTCGAAGGGCCAGGCCAAATCGAAGGATACGCCGGTGGTTACGACGACTGGCTGATCCAGCGACGCGAAATAACCGCACCCACGTCCGAAAAACCGTCGCCGGGCAGGGCCAAGAAAACGGTTTCCTCGCCGGCAACCACACGGAAAAAACTCGGGTACATGGAGAAACGTGAACTGGAATCCCTGCCTGGCCGGATCGAAACCCTGGAAGCACGGCAGCAGGAACTGTTTCAGATCATGTCCGCCGCCGATTTTTACCGTCAGGACAGTGAACGCATCACCGCCGTGAAGCATGAACTGGAGAAATTGGAGCAGGAACTGGAAAGCGCATTCATCCGCTGGGAAGATTTGGAATCACTGGTTCAGTCATGATGCTCATGAGAAATGGTTGTACCCACCGGAGAGGCTGCGCCGCCTCCCGTCGGGAAGCGTGAGGATGCGGTTCGATGCCGCTTCGGCGACCCATCCGACCGCCGTAACCGAAATTCCTTTCTCTTCCAGCAGTCGTTTGTTTTCCGGTGAAATGGAAAAGAGCAGTTCGAAATCCTCTCCGCCTGACAATGCAAACTCAATCGGGTCGCTTCCGGTCAGCCGGGCGGCGTCGCGCACGGCTGGATGGATGGGTATGTCCGCGACAATGATCTCGGCACCGGTGCCACTTTGATCGCAGATATGGTTCACCTCGGCAGCCAGGCCGTCACTGATGTCGATCATGGCCCGGGCAACGGGGGCAATCGCCGTGGAGACATCCAACCGGCAACCGGGGGCCAGGTGCTTTTGCC
>JAGTUY010000068.1 GCA_018224455.1 Desulfosarcina sp. | reverse complement strand
TCCGATCGCCCCGGATATTTTCTGAAACTGATCATGATGCCGCTCAGGGCGGCAAACAGGGTGTGGGAGAGCAACCGGGTGTCGCCTTGGTAGTCGAACTTTTTCAACACGGTCTCGAGAAGATCCATCACCTGCCTGGAAATCTGGTTGAGCTTTTCCGCCGACGCCTCACCGATATTTCCGTGAAGGGCGAAGTGGGTGATCATGCGCCAGTGGGCATCGTGTTCGATGTGGTAATCCAGATAGTCATCCATGAACGCCTCCAGTGAGGGCGATCGCTCCGCCTCGACGCGCTTTTTCAGGGCGGCGATAAATTTCCCGGTATCCCTGAAGGCGGTTTCCACAAACAGCGCCTCCTGGTTGGGGAAATAGGTGTAGATGGAAGATTTGGCAATGCCGGCCGCCTTGGCGATCTCGTTCATGCTGACCTGATCGTAGGTCTTGGAACCGAATACCGTGCGGGCGGCATCGACGATCAGGTTTTCGCGGATTTCCCGCTCCTGCTGCTTCAATTTGTTCAGCGTATTTCTGCCGGCCATGGGTTCAGCCTTTTGCTGCCGATCATAAACAGCGTTTGATTCTGGAATGCGTGGCCCTTTTGTACCATCCTCAGGCCGTTAAAGCAACTCTCGGTTGACATGTCGACCGTCGTTCAATATTAAGAACAACAGACGTATTAACGACCTTTGCTCGGATACTTTGATGGAAGCCATCCAGCGGTTAAAAGATAGTTGTGCAGATTCGAAAGCCTATGCCCGGCGCTGGAAAGAAACGACCGGCGGCAGGGTGATCGGCACGCTGTGTTCCTATGCGCCCGAAGAGCTGATCCTTGCCGGGGGCGCGTTGGCGTTGCGCATCGTCGGCGGCAGCGGGAGCATATCAAAAGCGGACGCTCACCTGCAAACCTACAGCTGCAGCCTGGTCCGCGGCGCCCTCGACGATGCACTGAATGGAGAACTTGATTTTCTTGACGGCGCCATCTTTCCCCACACCTGCGATTCCATCCAGCGGTTGTCCGACATCTGGCGGATGAACGCCAAAACCGGTTTTCACCTGGATGTGGTGCTGCCGGTCAAGTTGAATACGCAAAGTGCCAGGGACTATATGACGGCGGTGATGAGAAAAGCCAGAACCGACCTGGAAGGGGTACTGGAGCAAACCATCACCGATGAAGACCTGCAAACGGCCGTCGACACCGTTAACGGGATCCGGTCGGCCATGCAGCGGCTCTACAAGCTTCGGGACGATCGCCCCGGCGCGATCGCCGGCAGTGACCTTCACGCCATCGTGCGGGCATCCATGGTCATGGACCGCAACGATTTTTTAAGCAGCCTGGCCCTGGTGGTAGACACCCTGGAGCGCAAGCCTGAACCGGGATCAACCGCCGCCAAGCGCATCTTTCTCTCCGGCGGGGTCTGCAACCTGCCCGACATATACGGCGTCATCGAATCGGCCGGCGGTGCCGTGGTGGGGGACGACCTGTGCACCGGCTCCCGAGGGCTGACCGGCTTGGTCGACACCGGCGGTGATCCCATGGATGCCATCGCCGACCGCTATGCCCGGCGGGCCATCTGTCCGGCCAAGCACGCGGGCATCACCAGCCGGGGCGACGACCTGGTCCGCCTGGCAAAAGCATCCCGGGCCCAGGGGGTGATTTTTCTCTTCCTGAAATTTTGCGACCCGCACGCCTTTGACTACCCCTATCTCAAATCCATGCTGGACGCCGAAGGCATTCCCAGCCTGCTGGTGGAACTGGAGGCGCAGACCGCATCTCAGGGGCAGTTTAGGACAAGGTGTGAGGCCTTTATGGAAATGCTCTAGCTACCAGCCAACCCTTGTCGAGTTACAGGAGACATGTATGAACGGTGCGGAAAAACCGATCGACCCTGAAAAGGAGAAGCGCAAAATCAAGTCGGTGGGGCGCATGAAGGATATCATGACCCACTACTACATCGAGGCCAAGACCGCCGACCAGACCGGCAAGAAAGTGGCCTGGATCACCAGTGGTGGACCGGTGGAGCCGTTGATCGCCATGGATGTGATCCCGGTATACCCGGAAAATCACGGGGCCATGATCGGCGCGGCCAAGATGGGCGTGGACCTGTGCGAAAAGGCCGAGGCAATGGGCTATGCCGGCGACTTGTGCGCTTACGCCAGGGCCGATATTGCCTGCGCCACCGTCGACGGCGGCCCCATCGGCGGGCTGCCCCGGCCGGACATGCTGGTGTGCTGCAACAACATCTGCGGCACGGTGCTCAAGTGGTACGAGGTGCAGGCCCGCTATTTCAAGGTGCCCCTGTTTATCCTGGACACCCCGTTCAGCCACACGGAATACACCCGGGAAGCTCACGCTTATGTGCGCACCCAGCTGGATGAGTACATTGCCTTTCTGGAAACCCAGTGCCAGAAAAAGTTCGATCACGACCGGCTGGCCGAGGTGGGCCGGCTCAGCATGGCGGGCCAGCGCCTCTGGCAGCAGGTTCTCGACACCACGGTCCACCGGCCGGCGCCTATGAGCGCCTTCGATGCCTTTTTCCACCTGGCGTTGATCGTCACCCTGCGCGGCACCCAGACGGTGGTCGACTACTATACCGAATTGCTCGACGAGATGAAAACCCGGGTGGCCACCGGTATCGCCGCCGTGCCTGACGAACGCTACCGGCTGCTGTGGGACAACCTGCCGGTGTGGTTCCGCACCCGCTGGCTGTCGGACAAATTCGCCGCCCACAGCGCCTGCCTGGTGGCGGACACGTACACCTCGTCGTGGTGTGGAACCCTTACGTACCTGGATGACAGTGATTTTTTAGGCTCCATGGCCCAGGGGTACTCGCGTGTCTATATCAACATCGGCACGGATCAGATGGCCGACATGGTGGTGGACATGGTGGAAAAATACAGCGCCGACGGCCTGGTCATGCATTCCAACCGCAGCTGCAAGCCATACAGTCTGGGGCAGTATGACATCCAGCGCATCGTCCAGCAAAAGTGCGGTATTCCCACTTTGGTGATCGAGGCGGACATGATCGATGCGCGCAACTTTTCGGAAAGTCAGATAACTACTCGCATCGATGCCTTCATGGAGGTCTTGACGGGTGCATAAAAAGCCCGATATCTGCGTTACGCTTCATCCTTCGTCACTGCGGCGTACCACAAGTACGCCTCCTTCCTCAGGACTCGCAAGCCTTGATCTCGAGCTTTTTATGCACCCGTCGAAAATGCGACTATGAATGCGTTCATCATTTTTGATGTCAGAGCCTTAGGAGACTGTTAAATGATTACGGTAGGAATCGATGTGGGGTCCATCAGCGCCAAGGCGGCCGTGGTCAGAGACGGCGAGCTGCTCGGATCAGGGGTGATCTTGACCGGGTACAACGCCAGGAATGCCGGTGAGAAGGTGTTCGTCGACCTGCTGGCCAAGCTCGGCCTCGACAAAGATGCGGTGGATCGGATCGTGGCCACCGGCTGCGGGCGCAGCAGCGTCGACGTTGCCGACAAGGCGGTGACCGAAATTACCTGCCACGCGGCCGGCGCCCATTTTCAGGACCCGGCCGTGCGCTGCGTCATCGACATCGGCGGCCAGGACAGCAAGGCCATCGCCATGGACGCCACCGGCCGGGTCACCGACTTTGCCATGAACGATAAGTGTGCCGCCGGTACCGGCCGGTTTCTCGAGGTGATGGCCCGGGCATTGGAGCTGGACCTGGATGGCTTCGGGGAGATGTCCCTGAAGGCGGACCGGCCGGCCGCCATCAGCAGCCTGTGCACCGTCTTTGCCGAGTCCGAAGTGATCTCCCTCATCGCCAGGGGCGAGCGCCGCGAGAACATCATTGCCGGTATCCACGAATCCATCGGCTCCCGGGTGGTCGCCATGGCCGGCCGGGTGGGCCTCACCGAACCGGTGATGATGACCGGCGGGGTGGCCAAGAATATCGGCGTGGTCCGGGCCCTGGAAAAAAAATCAGGCAAACCCATCCGGGTTTCGGCCAATGCGCAGGTCAACGGTGCCATCGGTGCCGCCCTGATCGCTGTGTGTCACTCCTGACAGCTGATTCCCTACCGATAAGACCGTTATGTCGGAATGGGTCCGGCATCCGGAATTGGTGGGTATCTAAACGATTCCCATCTTTCCACACTCGCGTTGGCGGGTCACGTATAGAATCTTTAGCGCTAAATATGACCATCTGACACGAATGGATTTGCCAACCTGTGCGAAAATGACAGTGCAAAGCGTTTTGGGCTCAATTGGAGCAAGATGTGACTTGCTCCTCGGAAGCGTCGCAGACAATTCTTTTGTTCCGTATTAGAAATGTATTATACATTCTATTAAACTGACCGCCCAACAGAACACCGATCACATTGGCGATTACATCCACCAAAGACGAATGCCTCGATTCAACATAATATTGAAGGGTTTCAGCTGATAACGTAATGGCACCACCCACAGCCATCACAAAAAACAGGGGTCTCCAGGTCCCATCCATGCGGCTCGCAATCATTGCATGAAGCAAAAAACCGAGAGGAATAAAAAGAAGGACATTTAATATAATCTCATAGTAAGTTCCTGAGTCCCAAACAGTTAAACGATGCAGCGAGAAACCCAGGAATGATTTGCCTTCGGTCTGGATCTTCTCAGGAATATGTAGGGTCAGCGAATCTGCCAACGTCCCAGAGTCTGTCACATTATTTCCATTTTTTTCATCGAGCAGGTATCTGACCACAAGCCCTTCCTTTGGATCAGCTATTTCAAAATTTCCGGACAACCAACCTCTGACTTCATCGTAGCTACTTCGGACTCCTCGGGCATCGAGTGAGTAGTTGTAAATGGCTACATAAGATATCTTTCCTAACCACGGCCGGTCTCCTGTCGCCTCATTACCAAGAATCAACGAATATCTATAATCCCAGTTTTTGAAATCACCCCCGGGGATAATCGATGTCGTCCTTATATCTCCGTTCACAAACACACTCTGCTCTTCAAAATTATAACTGATAACAATATGCAGAGGTTTCTCACCGGCAAAAACATCCTGGACGATCAGCATCGGCTCTGTTCCGTTCAAATTAGTATTTTCTGTGCGCAGCCGCATAATCAAATCCATGCCCTGTTGACCCAATGTGAAGTTTCGATAAATATGATTCAACGAATAGGATACGATCCTTGCAGGACCCCCTTGTTGATTGTTTGCTGGCGAAATCCAAACTTCAAGCGAAAAGCCCTTGCCTTTCATCAGGCTTTCATAAAATTGTTTTGAAAATGCACGAGAAATGACCTGCCCTTCCCCTGTGAAATCAATTCCGGGAGAGGTATCACTCCATGTCACATGATTCTTTTTCCCTATAAAGGCAAAATTAAAAGGCCAAAGCAAAATCAGAGAAAGAAAAATAGCGTAGGGGATAAGGACTTTTTTATACAAACCAGTAAATGGATCTTGATCGATGATTTGTGAAAGCAATTGGGCTTCCTCTACAGTAATTTTTTTAAAAATCCCTTGGATAACGTTTGAATCCTTTTTTGAGTTAGGTGTTTTCATCTTATTTCTGTTTGTCGTTTTCTATTAAAGTCAACATGCTATTGAGAGAGGAAAAATAGATATTGATCTACCAATTATCAAGGATGATCGTCACAAATGAACCATTCACCATAGTTGCGATGGCAGTTTAAGAAGCCGACTCTTCGTGGCCGATAAGAGGGAGGCCTCATAGTAACAGGCATCTGATTGCCATCGCTGAACATTAGGCCCGTTAAAAAACCTGTGAAGTTGCCAGCGTCCGGAAAGACCCCTGCCTTCACGATCAATTCATGACGGGTTCATTTGGACCTTCAGATCGATTTAGATTATCATCAAGTAAATGTAACTACCTGACATTTCTTTCTAGTGGCGATATCTTGCGATCCATCAAGATTTCGGCGCAGGCCTGCGTGTACTGTCCCGTACATGAAATCAAAGCAACGCTTTTGACGATTTACAATCCTCATTGTCTAATCATATTGCCGAATAGGTGGATTGTCCGACAGCTTCAGCGATTCAACGGTTTTTCAATGAGGCGCGTTGCACCGGGTCGGTGAAGGAGCAGGGCACGACGGCGGCACACTTGCCGCAGACATCGGCCAGCCCGTGGCGTTCATGCCGGCGGGCATTCTCCAGAAGCCGATCGTAGCAGGTCTATATGGCAGCACAGGCAGGTGTGCGGAGCATTATCCGTTACCCGGATCTCTCCCCGCTCCCACATGCCAGAACGCCGCCTCTTCCCGCATGATCCGATCCATGATGGCCCGCCGGCTCTCCCTCACCTCGTCCAAAATCGCCTTTCGGGCGCCGGAGACGTCATGGGCCTGCAGGCGATCGATCAGCCGGGCGTGGATCTCTTCGAGGCTTTTTCCGGCGTGGCGGATTACCATGAAACGGGCCAGCCGGTCGTGCAGTCCCCAAAGGGCCAGGGCCAGCTCCTGGTTGCCGGATGCCTGGGCCAGCAGGTAGTGGAACCGGGTGTTTTCATCGGTGTAGCGGGTGTACGCCTGGTCGTCGTCACCGGTGTAGCCGGCGTGAACCTGCTTGAGTGCCGCCAGCTGCGCATCGGTGATGGTCTCTGCGGCCCGCTCCACGGCGGCTGTCTCGAGAATTTCCCGCAGTTCCAGCATGTCCCTCAGCGCTTTCAAGGTGATTTGGGTGATGAAATACCCGGAGCGGGGTTTGATGGTGATCAATCCTTCCTGGTTGAGCATCTGCAGCGCATCGCGCACCGGGGTCACGCTGGTGCCGAACCGGGCCTTGAGGTCGTCGACGGCCATCCGTTCGCCGGGTTTGCGGTGCCCCAGAATGATTTCACTTCTCAGGGTGGCATAAATCTGGTTTTTAGATGCGCGCACGTTGGTTTTTTGAGGCATCGAACGCTCCATGTCTAAGCGATTGTGTGTGATTTTCGATACAGACCTTTTTTAATATCAGCAACCGGAAAAGGTGCAACAATAAAATTGACTTTTAGATTTTCATAAAATAGTAATTGATACAACTTAAATTATAATTGATATATCAAAAAAGGGGTGATACATGATACCAACCCATGAAAACCGGTTGACCAGCGCCCGCTATTCCCGCATGGGCCATCAGGAATGCGACCGCATCCACGTTGGAACGCTCGAGATTCTGGAGCGTACCGGTGTGGATGTCCACGACGAAAAGGCCCGTAAGATCCTGGTGGCCGGCGGGGCTGTTGCCGACGGCATCCGCATCCGCATCCCCGAACACATGCTGACCCGGGCGCTGGCTTCGGCGCCGCGCCGCCTGACCCTGTACGACCGCCATAAAAAACCCGCCATCCGGGCCTGGGGATACAACACTTACTATGGCGGCGGTTCGGACTGCCTGACCGTGTTGGACCACCATACGGGCAAACGCCGGGCGCCGGTGCTCGAGGATGTCGTGGCCGCTGCCACGGTGATGGACGCCCTTCCCGAAATCGATTTCGTCATGTCCCTGTTCCTGCCAAAGGACGTTGACCAGCGCATCTACGACCGCTACCAGATGGAAGCCATGCTCAACCACACCACCAAGCCCATTGTCTTCGTCTCGCCGGATGTCGAGGGCTGTGTGGCGGCCGTTGAGATGTGCGAAGCCGTTGCCGGGGGCCCGGAGGCCTTCCGGCGTTTTCCCTTTGCCACCTGCTACATCAACGTGACATCCGGGCTGGTGGCCAACCAGGAGGCCCTGCAAAAGTGCATCTACCTGGCCGAAAAAGGGCTGCCCCAGCTGTGGATCCCCTTGAATGCCGGCGGCGTCAACTCACCGGCCACCATCGCCGGATGCATGGCCTCTATGAACGCCGGCATCCTTCTGGGCGTGGTGCTTGCGCAGCTGGTCCGCGCCGGTTCACCCATCGCCGTGCCCGGCTGGAACGGCGGCCCCTATAATCTGAAAACCATGGTGGGCAACTACGTGCTGGCCGACGAGCAGGGTGTGCCCACCAGCATGGGAAAACACTACGACCTG
>JAGTUY010000067.1 GCA_018224455.1 Desulfosarcina sp. | reverse complement strand
CCAAACCATAGCAAGACTATCCAGTCTGCCCGATTCCATGTGAAAAGGCTCGTGCCGTATGTCTTTTAGACCCTCCATATCACGTTGCCATTTTCATAATTACTTTATCTTTCAATTTCAAGATGGTAAGAATGCAACCACGAACAGCATGACGGTGTTTGGCAGTTTGACCGGAGAACGGTTTTCGGACTGAGCGCACGCAGACGTTGGCTACCCGGCATCCGAGAGGCCTGAAAGGCAAGAAAAGACCTTTCGTCAAGATAACGCGGCAGGCATGCATACCGCTGCGAGGCCATATGGAATTTCTCTACCTGTCCCCGGAGTTTCCGCCCAACTTCGCCAATTTCATCCTACAATTGGACCGGCTCGGAGCGAACGTTTGGGCAATGGGTGAGTCCGATTTCTACAACATGCCCGAACGCCTCCGAAACGCCATTCGATATTACGTCCGAGCCGATCTGACTTCAACTGAAGCGGTGGAACGGGCCCTGGAAGAACTCCTTTACGCAAAATCAGCCATGGGTTCGCCAAGTCGTTTGGACGTGGTGGAGTCCCACAACGAAATCTGGCTGGGTGTGGAGGCCCATATCAACCGGATTCTTAATATCCCGGGAATCCGCCCAGGGGATCTGGATCGGCTGAAAAAAAAATCGGCCATGAAACGGGTGTTCACAGCCTGCGGCCTGACCACCGCCAGGGGGGAGCGCCTGAAAGATGCCGCCCACGGCCTCGAACTGGCCGCGAAGATCGGTTACCCACTGATCTTGAAGCCCGACGAAGGCGTGGGCGCCAGCCGTATCCACAAGGTAACCGATCCGGGACAGCTTGAAAGGCTGCTGCCCGGGCTGGACACGGACTACTTCATGGAGGCATTTGTAGATGCCCCCATCGTCAGCTACGACGGGCTGGTGGACTGTGACGGCGGGTTGCTGTTCGAAAACTCCCTGACCTACGGGGACGGCGTTCTGGACTATGTCCACGGGAAAGACACCTTTTTCTACGTGGAACGCCGCATCCCCAAACCGCTGATAGACATCGGCCGGCAGTTGGTTAAAACCTTCGACATCCGCCGCAAATTTTTCCACTTCGAGTTCTTTTTCGTAGACGGCACCTACATGCCCATCGAAATCAACTGCCGGCCGCCCGGAGGGGCCATTCTTGACATGATGAACTACAGTGTCGATGGTGACCTTTATGCCGCCTATGCCCGCATGATCACCGGAAATGGGCAGGAGACCGTGGCAGCCAATAAGAAATTTTACTGTGCCTATGTGGGCCGCCGGAATCGGGATTACGCCTTTACCCACAGCCAACTGCAGCAGCGCCTGGGTGATGCGCTGGTCGAATTCGACGAAAATCCGAAAATTTTTCAGGACGCCATGAGCCGGTATCGCTACATCATCCGGTCGCCGAACCGGGAGCGGCTGTTGAAGATGGCCGGTGACGTCCAGCGGACACAAGCTTGAAACCTGACCCGGATAAAACTGAAATAACAAATTGCAAATACCAAGCTACAGATAAAAGCACTAATCTGAAGGGCTGAATATGAACCTGATTTACCTGTCTCCCCATTTCCCGCACCATTACCATCTATTCTGCAAAAACCTGAAGCAGCTGGGTGCCAACGTGCTGGGCATCGGCGACGCAACCAGTCAAGAACTGGACCCGGCGGTGAAAGACGCCCTGACCGAGTACTACCGGCTGACAGACATGCACGACTACGACCAGCTGGTGCGCGCCTGCGGGTACTACACCCATCGCTACGGCAAAATCGATCGGTTTGAATCCCTCAACGAATACTGGCTGACCACCGAAGCCCGCATTCGCGACGATTTTAACATCACCGGCGTGCGCGGCCGCGACATCGACGTCATTAAACGCAAGTCCCTGATGAAAGGGCGCTTCCAGTCCGCCGGGATCCCCGTGGCTGCCGGCCGTGTGGTTTCCACCCGTCAAGAGGCCCGTGGACTGATCAAAATAACCGGATATCCGGTGGTGGCCAAACCCGATGCCGGGGTCGGGGCGCTTGACACCTACCGCCTTGACAACGATGCGGATCTCGATGCCTTCTTTTCCGCCAAGCCGGATCTGGACATCATCATGGAGGCTTTCATTCAGGGTACGATTGTCTCTTTCGACGGTCTTGCCGACGCCAACGGCGACCTGGTGTTTTACACCGGACACCGCTTCAGCCAGGGCATCATGGAAACCGTGAACCAGGCCCGGCACATTCACTACACCTCCCTGCGCGATATCCCGCCGGCCTTAGAGAAGGCGGGACGCCAGTGCGTAAGAGCCTTCGAGGTGAGGGAGCGCTTCTTCCATATCGAGTTTTTCGAGACCGACCCGGGCAGCTATGTGGCCCTGGAAGTCAACATGCGACCGCCGGGGGGGTTCACCACGGACATGTTCAACTTTGCCTGCGACATCGATGTCTATCGCCTGTGGGCGCAGGTCATGATGAAGGCGCTGACCCCGCTGAGATACCAGCGCAGATACCACTGCTGTTACGCCAGCCGCAAAAACCGATACACCTACGCCAACAGCCATGAAGCGATAATGGCCCGGTACAGCACCTTCATAGTCCAGGCGGCGCGTGTACCGGGAATTTTCAGCAGCGCCCTGGGCGACTTCGGCTACATCTTCCGATCCCCGGACATGGCGCAGATCGAGGAGATCATCCGCTTTATCCACGCTACCGAATGAGGAAGACCCATGCATATCGAACAACACCATTGGCACAGCCCCCGCCTCGGACGGGAAATGGTTGTCAAGGTCTACGGGCACTGGGGAGAGCCGTTTATCGTCTTTCCCAGCTCCCGGGGACGCTATTTCGACTACGAGGGCATGGGCATGGTGGCCGCCATCGCCCCGTTCATCGACGGCGGCCGCATCAAGCTGTTCTGCGTGGACAGTATTGACGCCCACTCCTGGTACGATTTTTCGGTGCCGCCGGCCGAACGAAATGCCCGCCACGAACAATATGACCGGTACATCACTGCAGAAGTAGTCCCATTCGTGCGCAGTCACTGCAACGATGAGCACCTGCGGATAATGACCAACGGCTGCAGCATGGGTGCCTTGCATGCCGTCAATTTCTTTCTTCGGCATCCGGACCTGTTTGCCGGGACCATCGCCCTGAGCGGCCTCTACCGGCTGGACCGCCGGGAATTCGGCAACGCTGCCGATGACATGGCAGCCGTCTACTACAACTCGCCGGTCAGCTACCTGTCGGGAATTTCGGATCCCTGGTACGTGGATCGCTATCGTGAGCGCACGATCATCATCGCTGTGGGCCAGGGTGCCTGGGAGGAAGAGGCCATTGAGGATACCCGTGCGCTGGACCACATATTCAGGGACAAGGGAATTGGCGCCTGGATCGACTACTGGGGCCACGATGTCAGCCACGACTGGCCATGGTGGTATAAGCAGATGAACTATTTTTTGGGGCGACGCTACGGATGACGACCCGGCATCACGGCACTGATCGGAATCAACATCGAGTCGCGGGGACGGTTGAGCGCTCAGCTCGAAAAGGTGACATCCCTGAAACCCGTTCAACGGGCGGTTGTGGTCACCGGCCGTTTCGATGCCAT
>JAGTUY010000066.1 GCA_018224455.1 Desulfosarcina sp. | reverse complement strand
TCGCTCCGGTTCCACCCAACTCATGAAGGCATGGCTCAAGGAAACGTGAAATCAATAGCGGATAAGCTCAACGCTGAAACCCTGTAACCCAGAACCCAGAACCCAGAACCCAGAACCCAGAACCCAGAACCCGACCATCATGGACCCAAGAAACCTAATCGGATCGATAAAAGCAGCCATTCTTGTTCAGGCATTGGGATGGGACACCGTCGCGCCGGTGATGGATCAGCTCAGCAAGGTGGAGCGAAAGTTGATATTCAAACTCCAGTCCAAGCTGGGTCTGGTATCCCCTGCGCTGGTGGAAAGTGTTGCCAGGGAATTTCTTGAGAAAGCAAAGCCACCCAAGCAGATTGAAAGCAGAGAGAAGGACCGGGGGCTCGATGGGGCAGGCGGCGGTTTAGACGACCGGCGGGAGAACCAACTCAAAGCCATTCAATCCATTGCGCCTGACCTGCTGATCCAGCTGATTCAGCATGAACATCCGCAGACGATTGCCCTGATCATTGCTCACCTGAAACCCCACATCGCCAGCGAAGTGATGGCGCTTCTGCCCGACGAATCGAGACCCGATGTCGCCTACCGCATCGCCAATTTAGATAAGGTGGCCTCCGGGATGTTAGCGGAGATCGACCACATGTTTGAAGAAATCCTGTCCAACAAGGAAACCGCCTCCACTCAAAAAGCCGGCGGTGTGCCGCGCCTGGCTGAAATACTGAACATGATCGATGGGACTGCTGCGGAGCAGATTATCGAGGAGATCGAAGATAACGACCCCGATCTGGCCGCTGAAATCCGTCAGAACATGTTTGTTTTCGACGATATCATCCTTGTGGATGACCGGGGGCTGCAGAAAGTGCTGCGATCCGTCGAATCTCAGGAACTGGCCATCGCGCTCAAGGCGACCACGGACGAAGTCAAAGAGAAAATTTTCGGCAATATGTCGGAACGGGCGGCTGGCATACTCAAGGAGGAAATGGACGTATCCGGCGCGGTCAGGATCAAAGATGTGACGGATGCGCAACAGAAAATTACCAAAATCGTTCAGGACATGGAGAGAAAGGGTGAACTGGTCGTCAGTGGACGGAAAGGGGAGGAATTTGTTGGCTGACTCACCCAAAGATAACGCATTGTCTTCGTCCGAATCATGTGCGCTCTACTATTTCCCGGAAATTCCCGGCGGCCGGGAAAAAGGCGGTGCAACGGCCTCCACCGATGGAAATTTTGTCAGTGGTGCACTTGACCGAAGGGATGATTGTTTCGCCGCGGGCGCGACACCGCCGGCGAAAGAACAGATTCAACCACTGACCGAAGCGGCCTTCAACCAAGGCAGGGATCAGGGCCGGGCCGAGACCATTGCCGCACAGCAGGAAAAGGTCGATCAGGGCGCAGCTGCCCTCAAGTGCGCGGTGGAGGAGATCGCCCGCATCCGCAAGCAGGATGTTGATCGGATGGAGACGGAAACGGTTCGGCTGGCGCTGGCCATCGCCAAAAGGGTCATCGGTTATGAAACCGAGCATGGCCCGGTTATTCAACACGTGCTCAAAGCGACGATGAAAAAGGTGGTTGATCCCCGTCACCTGACGGTAAGGCTGAATCCAAAGGATATCGACACGGTGGATGGTTTTAAACAGGAACTCCTCATTGCCGATGACGTTGGCGCGCTTCTGCGTCTCGAAGCGGATGAAATGATCCAGCGGGGCGGCTGCATGATCGAGACCAAGCTCGGGGATCTGGATGCACGCATCGAGCAACAGGTCAAAATCATCGAAGACCTGCTGAAAGACCGACTGCCCAAACCTTCGACACCAGGCTGAGCCCATCATCATGTTCCCGCCATTTTGCATCGACAAATACCATGACATGCTATCGTCCGTGGTTCCCATCAGGGCCAACGGACGTGTACAAAAAATCGTCGGACTGGTGATCGAAGCCAGCGGACCTGCGTCCCCGATTGGATGTGTATGCGATATCACCACCGAAGGGGGAGCCGGCACGGTGGCTGCTGAAGTGCTGGGGTTCAGGGAAGATTCGGTATTGTTGATGCCTTTGGAAGATATTCGAACGTTGGGTCCCGGATGCAAGGTAGAGGCGCGCAAAGAAAAAGCACATGTGGGTGTGGGTCGGGCGATGCTCGGCAGGGTGATCGACGGGTTGGGTAATCCCATTGACGGCAAAGGGCCCATCGAGACTGACGATGAGTATCCCATATACGCCAATCCGGTGAATCCCCTGCTCAGAAACCGCATACAGCAGCCGCTTGATCTGGGAATCCGAGCCATCAACGGCTTGCTGACGGTGGGCTGCGGCCAGCGGATGGGGATTTTTTCGGGTTCCGGCGTCGGCAAAAGTGTCCTGCTGGGAATGATTGCCCGGCGCACCTCGGCAGATGTGAACATCATTGCCTTGATCGGTGAACGTGGCAGAGAGGTCAACGAGTTTATCCACAAGGATCTTGGAGAGGAGGGGCTTGAGAAATCCGTGGTCGTTGTCGCCACTTCAGACCACCTGCCGTTGGTCCGGTTGCGGGGGGGGTTCATCGCCACCACCATTGCCGAGTACTTCCGGGACCAGGGCAACCACGTCAACCTGATGATGGATTCGGTCACCCGGCTGGCCATGGCCCAACGGGAAATCGGGCTGTCCCTGGGCGAACCCCCCACCACCAAGGGTTATACGCCTTCGGTATTTTCGCTGCTTCCCAAATTACTGGAGCGGGCAGGCACATCGTCACATCGAGGCACAATTACCGGGCTTTACACCGTGCTCGTGGAAGGTGACGACCTGAACGAGCCCATCGCCGATGCGGCGCGTTCGATTCTCGACGGCCACATCGTGCTCACCCGTGATCTGGCCAACCAAAACCACTATCCGGCGATCGATATATTGAAGAGCATCAGCCGTGTGATGGAAGATATTACCGATCTTGATCACAAACACCATGCCGGCCGGATCAAGGAAGCCCTGGCGACCTACCGAAAGGCCGAAGACCTGATCAATATCGGCGCTTATGCGGCGGGCAGCAATCCCCAAATCGACCGTGCGATCCAGATGATCGACCCCATCAATCAATATCTTCGTCAGGGTATTCACGAAGCGGCGACTTTTGAAGAGAGTCTGGATGCCCTGAAATGCATGATGGAATAATGGGTTTTTTTTCATGGCTTCGGTCGGCCGCAGCACCCGCCGGTCCCGGAAAAAAACGCCGGTGGCGGTAATTGTTGCCCACCTAATGCGTTACGCAAAAACAGTTGCCTGGGGGAGGGCGTTGAAAATTATAAGTAAAAACAAACAGATGCCAAAAAAAAAGAACTGGCATAAGGGTTGCTAATAAGGTTGCTAATAAGATTGCCGATGGATGGGATCGGCGTGGCGGGAAGACCACCGGTTCGAAATGCACCGATGCAGGCTCAGACGGCAGGATAACCATGTACAGGTTCAACATGCAAACGGTTCTCAATCATCGGCAATTTATCGAAGACAAACTGAAAAAAGATCTTGCCG
>JAGTUY010000065.1 GCA_018224455.1 Desulfosarcina sp. | reverse complement strand
TGCTCGACCATGGATTCGCCAGAAGTTGTCAGCGGACCATTGCTCTTTTTTAAAGATTACCGGTTCATTGTTAGCATTGTATGAGGACAATAATTTTCCAGAATACGGGCAAGCGATGCGGGGAAGGCGAACCTCGCAGGCCTTTTCCCCTGTGACTTCCGCTGGAAAAAAGGCTTGCATTGGTTGCGTGCGATGCCGAAGATGGGTGTTGAATGAACCCTGCCCGCGGCGAGCGGCGTGGAATGCGCTCGCTATCGCGGTTCACAGAGGAGGATAGGTATGATGGCAACCATCGCTGCGGGACTGAAAATGAACCGATGGAAGCAGGTATTGCCGATTTGCGCCATTACCAGGGTAAAAGAACAGCGCGGCGCCGATACGCCGGACCGGTCGTTACCAATCACCTCTCGAGGTTGGCCTTGAGCAGGTCGAGCCCCTTCTCACGGGCGCGCAGAATGGTCTTGATGTCGATTCCCCGCAGGTCGGTCCGTTTCAGGATGTTTTCCTTCAGTGCGTTGCGGTATTTCAGGTATTCGTCTTTGGCGGAGATGTTCGGCATGACCGTTTCGGTATCAAGAAAATCCTCAATGGAGCGGTTTTTGCCGTTGGCGTTGCCTTCGGTCATATCGACGCGGCGGTCGTCGTCGGTCGGAAAGCAGTGGATCATCGGCACGCACGGCAGGCCGTATTTGTCGAGAATGGGGTCGGTGCCGGTGACGATCCTTGCGGGCAGCTGCGCTTGTTTTCGGTAAATCCGACGCCCGCCTGGACCAAGCCGGCCCGGCATGCCCAGGAGGCGCCATTTACTTTTCGATCAATGCCTTGAAATCGATTGTATTGTCCGGCGGGTCGAGCAGCCACGCCTTGATCGCATCCCGGATCCGGCGGACCGCGGCCAGCTTTTCGGACTGGGTTCCTTTGACGGTCGCAGGATCGGGAAACGGCCAGTGCCAGCGTTTGGTAATGCCGGGGAAAAGGGGGCATTTGGATTCGGAATCGTGGCACACAGTGACCACATGCCCGTAGATCCTGCCCTGTTTGAAGAGCTCGAAAACGCTTTGGGGCTTCTTTTTCGACAGGTCCAGACCCACTTCCTGCATAACGGCAACCACAAGGGGATTGATTCCCTCGGCCGGCTCCATTCCGGCGCTTTCGATTTCGAAGTGATCGCCGTAGATTTCCCTGAGATAGGCTTCGGCGATCTGGCTGCGGCCGCTGTTGTGCTGGCAGATGAAAAGAACCTTGATTTTATTTGTCATTTGATTCTCCAGTAGACTCCGATGCATTTATCCTATGAATTCTTGACCATTTCTATTGATTATGATGATGGATTGTTAGAAAAAAATTAGCAGGGCAAAAGATTGATCGCGCATTGAAAAAATGCCTGTCTGGAGGGACGTCAATTGTCGAAGGCAACCGGCAGTTGTGCAGTATAATTCAGTGGGGCATGGTTGGCAAGGAATGACGGCGCTTGCGCAAATGGGTGGTGGTGTGGGTTAACCTCCGCATTTCTCACGATGGTGCCGGCATGGGTAAACCGGGTTCGGCGACTGACCGGGGGCAGTTCGGTAACGATATCCTTGGGGTTGAATACGTTGAAGATCGGAACACTGGCAAGGGTTCGGGCGAACTCGGCATCCCCGATGCGCGGGGCGCCGAAGGTGTATACTGCGCATGGCGGCCGCAGGGACGCGGCCAGGGTGGCCAGCGCACCGCCTAAACTATGACCGGTGTAATACAAGGGTTTATCAATGACTTCCAATGCAGCAGCAATGGTGTCCCAAACCTCCATGAGAATATTCCTGAATCCCCGGTGGACATTGCCGCCGGCGGGCCATTTACAGGCCACCATATCCAGGTTGGACAACCAGTTGGACAGACGGCCGGTGGTGCCGCGAAACACCAGCGCGGCAAAGGCCCCGTTACCGGCTTTCACGGTCTCTACCAGGGCACCTTGCGTGGTCGGCCCGCTGAAAAATTGCCGTTCAAACAGACCCACACGTGCCAGGAAGTCATTTCGCGAGGCATGACCCAGCCGGTCAACGCCTTCCGAGGCGTCTTTTCGATAGATCAGTCGACAAAGTTCGGACAACCACCAGGCATTAACCGGCGTGAACCCTTCGGCACTCGCCTGAAATCTAACGGGGCGATCCGCCGCGAAATAATCATCGGATGCCCCCGGTCTGAATACTGCTTGCCAAGCGTGGTTGTACGCCATCGTAATGGATACCTTCTCTTTGAACGGTGCACGTTTACACGAAATCAGGAATCACAACTGCGGCACCGATAATTCAATCTCATCTTAATCAGGGGGAGCAGCGGAGTCAATCGCTTTGTTAGCATATTGTCAGAAAAATGTTAGCCTGATGTTAGCATTGGCTTTGTTGAGAGAAACGATCCTGCATGGAGGTTACTGACTCGAGGTTGGATTTGTGGGCACAACGCTGCATAACAAAGTTAGCTTTAAATCAAAAGGAATTGTTGTCCGGTTTACCTTTCAGATTCAACTTACCGGTGTCCTGGTAAACACTTGACTCTGAAGATCGCGATACCAGTTGTGTTTATAGATATCATAGAAGGCCTTTTCAGCGAGCGCTTGTCTTTTGATGATTATTGGATATAAAAAGGCAAGGTGTTTGCTTCGCATCTTTGATTCATTCCAGTTACCCTATATTCAGGAACGAAGATATGATCCCAGCGGATTTATTTCCCCCACGCATTCAACTGGCCAACACCCCCACCCCCCTGCAGAAGATGGATCGGCTCAGCCAACAGGCCGGGGTGGAAATTTTCTTTAAACGGGACGATTTCACCGGCAGTGAGCTGTCCGGCAACAAGGTCCGTAAGCTGGAATTCATCATGGCCGATGCACTGGCCAAAGGCGCCGACACGGTGATCACCTGCGGCGGCGCCCAGTCCAACCACTGCCGGGCTACTGCCCTGGCGGCGGTGAAGGCTGGCCTCTCATCGCTGCTGCTGCTGCGCACCGGCGACCCGGCCAACCCGCCGGCGCTTTCCGGCAACATCCTGCTGGATCGCCTGGCGGGATCAGAAATCGTGTGGATTACGCCGGAACAATACCGGGCGCGTGATGAGATCTTCGAACGGGAGGCCCGGCGATTGCGCGGCCAGGGGCGCGAGCCATATATTATTCCCGAAGGGGGGTCGACGGCGTTGGGCGCCTGGGGCTACGTGGCGGAAATGGAGGAGCTGGCAGCAGACCTTAGGCGTCTGGATGGCGACGATGTGAAGCCAACTACCGTGGTCTGCGCCACCGGCTCCGGCGGCACCACCGCCGGACTTGCCTTAGGTGTCCAACTGATGGGTGCCGACATCCGGGTGGTGGGGGTGAACGTATGCGATGACCGGGACTACTTCGTGGCCATCATCGACAGCCTCTGTCGTCAATTCAACGAGACTTGGCCGTCGGTGCTCGCCGGCGGCATACCAACCTATGATATTTTAGACGGTTATGTGGGGCGGGGGTACGCGCTGTCGCGCCCCGAAGAACTGGCCGTGCTCCGGGATCTGGTTCGGCTGGAGGGCGTGGTGCTGGATCCGGTTTATACCGGTAAAGCCTATTTTGGTATGATGACCGAGCTCTCCGTCAATCCGCAGATTTTCGGTGGGCGCATCGTTTTTGTTCACACAGGCGGGCTGTTCGGTCTTTTTCCCGTTGCGGATCAGTTCGCCGCGCTGGTCTGACCCGTATCATCCCAATGAAGCTATCAACTGTCTGACGCCAGGGTCTCTCGGGTGGCCACATCCTGGGTCGGGGGCTGGTCCACCTGGAACGGTATATTGGCCGTGCCGACATGCCCTTTCTCGTCGAGAACATAGACGTACAGGCGGTATTCACCGGTTCTTTCCGGTGCCGTCAGGTTCAGCTCCGGAAAGCGCCCATCCACGATGTTGCCCAACGAACCGGGTCTGGGCTCGAACGATCCGCCGACTCCCAGAACGGTGGGTTCCTCCATCAACTCCCAGACATAACGCAACCCGTCGTTTTCCGGATCGGCGGCCGCCACCTGGGCTACCAAGGGCTCCCCCGGGGTGAACCGCACGCCGCCGGCGGCCACGGAACCGTTGATGGTCATTTCATCCACCTTAGGTGCTTGATTGGCCGGCCAATTGCCCGACCAGTTGAAGTGCATCGCATCCACGGTCGGGCACGACGCCTTGGGAAGGTCGATCCCGGGAAGATTCTCGATGAACATGCTGTACCAGGTGGGGGTTCGTTCCTGTTTCTGACCCCATACAAAGACATAGGAACCCAGGCATCTGTCCCGGTTGGCCAGGATATTTTGCCCGTAACGCTGAAGGTGGAAATCAGCCTTCTGCGCGCTGGTGGGTTCGATGGGGCGCCCCCAGTCGGTGCGATCGGCTTCCCAGTGGCCGTCTACCCCCCATTCGGTGATGATATAAGGGCCTTCATAAGCGGTAGCATCGACCATCGCCCGTACGCTGGACAGGGCGGCATAGGCATTGATGCCGACTGCGTCCAGGTTCGGGGCATATTTGGCGATGTTGTCCAGCGTGCCGGCACGATAGGAGATCACGGAGACCACCGGATGGTGCGGGTCCTTGCTTTTAATCAGGCGGGCCAGTTCATTGACGAACTGCCAGGCTTCCGGCGTGTCGCCCCCCTTCAGGTTGATTTCGTTGCCCAGCGCCCACATCAACAGCGCCGGATGATGTTTGTAATGGTCCAGGCTCTGTTGGATCTCATATCTTTTCAATGATTTGTAGTCCGGGTCGAGATAGTCGGCGCGATCGTGGGACAGCCAGGTGCCGAGCATGACGGTCATCCCGTACGCCATGGCGCGATCCAGCAGGTCGCCGGCACCACGGGATGACCACGTGCGTACGGAGTTGGCACCGGCCTTGGCCGCGATGTCCAGGTGCCTTCGTCCGCCGACGCCCTTGATGAAGTAGGCCTCGCCGTCGCGGTTTAACTTGTAGCTGCCGGCTTGAAGGTCGATCGTGACGGGAATCGCCGCCGTCGTTCGCAAAGTGGTTTCGGTGTCGAGACGAATGGGCATGGCTGGTGGCGGCTCGTTTAACCCACCAGTCTCCGAGGCGAAACATGGGGCGACGGTTCCAACGGTTATAAAAGCGGCCATACCGATGAGCCAGGCAATGCGATGCTGGGTTCCGCTCAGATGCTTGACGATCGCCATCGAAAATTCCTCCAGTTCAGTTTCACTCCGAATCATCATGGGCATCCGTGTGCCCGACCTGTTGTTGTGCCTGAACGAACGGCTCTTCATGGTCTATATCGTCCGTTCGCCGCGGAACTTTAGGAATCTGCGTTGTTGACAGAAGGTATGGTTTTCGGTTTGCGCATATGGTCTTCAAGGCTGTCGTGTGACTTTTTGTTGCCATATGATCCTGAAAGGTTCTAAAATCGCTGTTCAATGTCCATCGGGGCCGACTCGTATGGGCGTTGAGTGAAACGAGGACCATGCCCTCGAACGGTTCCTTTCGCATGGCTTACGGAATTTGGTTCAGGTTCGCAAAGGATGGCCCGCCGACTGAGCACCCGGGTGGGGTGGGGTGGAGTAGTTGTAAGATGAGAAATTCCAGCATTGTCATTGCCATTGCGATCGCCATTCTGGCCGTCAGCCTCTGGGCGCTGGCCAACCGACCGGAGCAGGAGCCACCCTGGCCGGACCAAATCCAGGGGTTTTCGTTTTCACCCTTTCAAAGCGGGCAGAGTCCGCTGGTGAAAAAATACCCATCGGAAAAGGAAATCGAGGCCGACTTGGTGTTGCTGCAGGGGAAAAGCTATGCCATCCGCACCTACACGGTAGAAGATGTGCTGGCAAAAATTCCCGAGCTGGCTGCGAAATATGGTATCAATGTCGCCTCCGGCGTCTGGATCGATGACAATGAGGAGCAGAACCAGGCCTACATGAAGATATTCCTGGAGGAGGTTGCCAAAAACCCCAATGTCGTGCGGGCCGTCGTAGGCAATGAGGTGCTGCTGCGCAAGGAACTGACCTTGGAGCAGATGGCTGGGTACCTGGACCAGGCACGCAAGGCTCTGAAGGTGCCGGTCAGCACGGCCGAGCCTTGGCATGTCTGGGTCAAGTACCATGAACTGGCAAACCATGTGGATTATCTGGCGGTTCATATGCTGCCCTATTGGGAAGGGGTTCACATCGATCAAGCCGTGGATTACATCATCGATAAGATGGACCTGTTGAAATCCCTTTTTCCGCATAAGCCGATCGTCATCGCCGAAGTGGGGTGGCCCAGTAACGGCCGCACCGTTCGGTCGGCCGTAGCATCAACGGCCAACCAGGCGGCTTTTTTGAGACGGTTTCTTTATCGGGCCCAGCAGGAGAAGTATATCTATTACGTCATGGAGGCCTTTGATCAGCCGTGGAAGCGCCACACCGAAGGTGCGGTGGGCGCCTATTGGGGCGTCTACAATGATACTCGCCAGGAGAAATTTTCATTCACCCAACCCATCGTTCCCATCGCCGACTGGTACCTTCTGGCCGGGGTGTCGGTGCTGATCGCCCTGGTCACTTTCGCCATCCTGCTGATCGACAGCCAGACGCTGGGCAACCGGGGGCGGGGGTTTCTGGCGGTGCTGGTCTTCTCCGCTGCTTCAGGGGCGGTGTGGGTCGTCTATGACTACATCCATCAGTATCTGACTGTGGGAACTGTCATCGTGGGCCTGGTGATGATCAGTGGCATGGTCGGGGTCATTGTCGTGATGCTCACCGAAGCCCACGAGTGGGCAGAGGCACGCTGGATCATCCGGTTGCGGCGGCCTTTCCAACCCATGGCCGTTGGTGATGACCAATTACCCATGGTATCCATTCATTTGCCGGCCTACAACGAGCCGCCGGCCATGGTCATGGATACCCTGGATGCGCTGGCAGCCCTGGATTACCCCTGCTTCGAGGTTCTGGTGGTTGACAACAACACGCATGACCCGAATGTCTGGAAGCCGGTTGAGGCCCACTGCATGAATCTG
>JAGTUY010000064.1 GCA_018224455.1 Desulfosarcina sp. | reverse complement strand
GCGCCGCCTATGCCGCCATGTTCACCGATGCCGCCGGGCTCTCCGTCTCTTTCGTGGCAAGGGGTGAGCGTTACGAGCGACTCAAAAACCAAACCCTCAACATAAACACCAGATTGTACAATGTCCCCGTGGTTCACCCGGACAAGGTAACGGAACCGGCGGACTTGGTTCTTGTGGCCCTGAAACACCACCACCTGGCCGGGGCCGTCGGTGACATCGCAGCCGTGGTGGGCGAGGATACCGCCATCCTGTCGGTCATGAACGGCCTGGAGAGCGAGGAAGCCATCGGTGCGGCCTGCGGCATGGACAAGATGGTCTACGCCATCGCCGTAGGCATCGATGCCATGCGCGACGGTGATCGATTCACCTATGCCAATCCAGGCAAAATCATTTTCGGTCTGTTGGACAATGGGGACCACGGTCCACGATTGGACCGCATCCAGGAAGCGTTGAACCGGGCGGGAATCCCCAACGAGGTCCCGGTGGACATGATGCAGGCCATGTGGTGGAAGTTCATGATCAACGTGGGCATCAACCAGGCATCGGCCGTGCTTCGCGCGCCGTATGGCGTCTTTCAATCATCGCCGGAGGCCCGGGCCTTGATTCGGTCGCTGATGGAGGAGGTGGTCATTCTGGCCAGGAAAGCCGGCATCGGTCTGAGCGAAGCAGACATCGATGAATGGGACATGATTATGAAAAAGCTTTCGCCGACAGGAAAAACCTCCATGCTCCAGGATGTGGAAGCCGGGAGAAAAACAGAGGTGGAGATTTTTGCCGGCAAGGTGGTATCCCTGGGTGAAGAATATAAGGTGCCCGCACCGGTTAACGAAACCCTACTGAGGATCATCAAGGTCATCGAAACCCGAAGCGGGGTTTGAGGCTGTTGCGTGGGTTGCTTTCGTTGATTTCTATTATTCGATCTGATCCCCTTTTCAACGCGTTGCCGGCCGCTTCAGCTTGAATCGGATACGCAGGACCCCGTTTTCATACCCGGACGAGGTTATCCGGAACGTCCCGATCTCTCCAGTCGAAGATACATGCGGGCCGATGCAAGGGCAGTGGTCGTAATCACCGACCGTCACGATCCGGATACGGTCCCCGGCATCATCAGGCAGCCGCACCAAATTGTAGACCTTCCGAGCGTCGTCAATAGCAGCAAATTGTTCCGCAACCTCCAGGTCGGCCTGGATCACGCCATTGACTTCCTTCTCCAGCGATTTCAATTCTTCGTCGGTCAGCGGCCGCTCGAATCGGTAGTCGCATTTTGATTTTTTGCGCTCGATATGCGCGCTGAAGCATCGATCACAAGCGAACAGTCGCCCCATGGCCTGGTTGAGGATGTGCTCGGCGCTGTGCATGGATCGATCAACCTGCTTTTTCATTGCCGCCTCCGGTTCAGGTGTTGGTTTCCTTTCGAATCAATATTGCCTGAAAAAATTCCTTCGTACCATACCCCATCCACCACCAAATAAAAACCGTTCCGTCGACTGGGCAAGGCGTGTGGGCGCGTTTCGATCGTGCGGGAAGTCACAAAAATTTCAATCTGGTCCGGCAATCTTTATCAAATCTTTACAGCAAGGGCGTCCATTCGTGTTTATGATTGGGATGTATCCGTGATCGGCGGGCGGTTCTCCGCCTTTCACCGGAAAAAACGGATCGGCAGAAAGAGAGGCACCGCACGATGAAAAAAAGATGCTGCACAACCGGCAAATGGTGTTTATTTTTTACCAGTATAGTGTCGTTGCTGCTGGCCTGCTCCCCAACGATGGACACACAGGCAGGTCAAGATTCGAAGACAGCGGAGGCGAATATGAACCTCGCATATCAAAAAAAGACCGACCCCCCGGCAATCCCGGTCATCGATGCGGCGGCACCCGCGGTATTCGAGACTGCATCCTTCGGCCTGGGGTGATTCTGGGGAATCGAATCCCGGTTCGGGATCATCGAGGGCGTAATTCGCACCCGTGTGGGCTATGCCGGCGGCTTGAAAGACAATCCGGACTACCACCATATCGGCGACCATACAGAAACGGTGCAAGTGGATTACGACCCCCAGCGCATCACCTACCCGCAGCTGCTCGAAGTATTCTGGCAGAGCCACAACCCGACCAGCCAGTCATGGTCGCGGCAGTACAAGCATGCCGTGTTCACCCATGACGCGCGGCAAAAACAACTGGCCACGGCGTCCAAAGCGGAGATCGAGAAGAAACTCGGTCGCACGGTCAAGAGCGAGATCGCTCCGCTGAACGCATTCACGTTGGCCGAAGACTACCACCAGAAGTATATTCTCAAACAGGATTACGATTTGAACGCAGAAATGTCACGCATCTATACGCTTCACCGGGATTTCGTGGACTCCACTGCCGTGGCGCGCCTCAACGGATACGCGAGCGGACACGGCGACAAGGAGCAACTGGCCCGAGAGATCGACCGTCTCGGGCTGACTGATGCGGGAAAAAGGGCTTTGACGGATACGCTGAAGCGGAAGTGGAAGTATGATCGTCAATAGCTCAATTACTCGACGATGACCCTCACGGCGTGTTCATCGGTGCCATTATTACCGTAACCAAGAAAATTCCATTGGGCGGTTTCCGGCTGCCGTGTGCCCTGGCCGTCCGTGGCCCGGGCTTTAATCGTGTGCTCACCGGCTTGGCTTGCATGCCAGACATACTGCCATTGCCGCCAGGCAAAGGGCTCATCCGGTCCGATAAATTCGGCCGCCTGCCAGGTGGCACCGTCATCGACGGATATCTCGACCTGTTCCACGCGCCTTTCGCCGGCATAGGCGGCGCCCAGCACAACAATCGTGCCCTTTTCCAGGCGCTCATCGGTCAAGGGCTGGGTGATAATGGATTTCAAGGCGATGGCGGTGACCGCATCACCGGCGGCGGGCTTCTCTCCTTTTTGAAAAACCCGGTAAACCTGGTCCATGAAGAACCCCATAAATGGCTTTTCCATGACCGTAATTCGATTGAGCCACTTCACGCAGTTGGCCCCGGTCCATCCCAAGGCCAGTGCCCGCAGCGGGTAGCCGTGCTTCAAGGGCAGGGGGTCCCCATTCATTTCATAAGCCAGCAGGGTGGATGACATCGCCTTTTCGATGGGGATGCTGCGCACGAATTTGATCTGCGCCTTGCCAAGGGGGGTGTCCATCCCTTCGAAAGCGACATGGGCGGCCCGGTCGGCCAGACCCGCGTCGTTCAACAGGTCCCGAAGCCAGACGCCGCCCCAGACGGCATTGCCGACGCCGCCGATGGTCCACGGGTTGCCGGACGCTTTTTTCTCGAGCAGGGACCGACTGTTGCCCGAGCACTCCATGGTATTGGACACAATGGCTTTGGGGAGGCGTTGGAGCTGGTCCAGGTGCAGACCAAGCTTTTTCTTGACCATCCCATCGACGGTCAAGGCCCACTTGTCCAAAGCAATCGGTGCTTCCGGTATCTTGCCCTGGTTGCGGGCGAAAAAAACCGCATTGGGTGTAATCCAGGAACGCAGTCGCTCTGCCGGTGTTTCGGCGTTCAGCGGGCTTTCGGTCATGATTCGCATGGATTGGGTCATCGCCCAGGCCCCCTTGTTCGGGTTGAGGTTGCTTCTTTGAGAGTCGATCTTACCGCCGGTAAACGATCCGTTCAGGCCACGCATTCGGTCGGCTCGCGGCCGTGAGCGGGATAAAGTATGGTCGCCGGGGCGAACGGATTGGATGAATATGGCCATTATATGAGCCATGTGAGGCCGGCGTCAATGGCATAACGCAGCAAATGGTCAACCGTCCGCCATGTGTGGCACCTTTTTCACCTTGCCGATGTCGTACCCCTCTTGCTCCAAAAACTGAAGCATCTTCAGGTAATCCTCGTCGGGAATCAATGGCGTGCGGGCCATGATCCAGACATAATCTCTTTTGGTTCGGCCTACTATCGTTTGGGAATAGTCGGCTGCCAGGAAGATGATGCGGTACTCGGCTTTGAAGGGCCAGACGAACTGCATGTCCCAGACCGCGTTGGATGCGGTGTCGCGCAAGACTGCCCGAGGAGTGTAGGTTTTAAGCGGGCCTTCATGGCCGCCCTTGTTGAAGGTGAACGTGGTGTGGATGGACCCGTCTTCGGCCAGGCGGTAGGTTTCCATGGCGTTGAAGGCATCTTTTTCTATGAATGTGGGGATGTTGGCGATCACGTACCAATCGCCCATGAACCGCTCCAGGTCTACCTGCGCCACGGTGTGGATCGGCGGCATGGACTGGCATCCAAAAAAGGTCAACAGCATGGCACCTGCCAGGGTCATGATCATGGATGTCATATCGCTTTTCCTTTCGCAGTAGGTGTTGGCCGACACCATCGGTATGGAAGATCCGAGAAGCGCTTGTCCACCGCTTGCTGCTAGGGTTGGGACAAACCGTCATGTTGGTGTTCACGGTGCCATCGTAATACTGTTTGGCATTGCCCTCATAGAAAGCGAGGGTTGTGTCCTGTGTCACGTTACCGTCTTGGTGCCCAAGGGTAAATCGTCCTTCTGGATTCGATCCAGACATGTCCGCCCCCAGTAATTGATCAAAAAGTGATGGCCGTGGATATGAGATGCTATATTAGGTATCAGAACCACTCTGAACCGTCAATGGACGCATACCCGCAATGCTGATGCTGGCAGGTCCGCAGGGAACGGGCTCTGCCGCCGCCGGCTTCAACCCGGCAGACTTCAAAACGCTGCTGATGGAATCTGCGTTTGCCATGCCATCGATACTTTCCCGTATGTACGTTTTGTTTACTTGAACCGGCAGATGTTCGAATTGAGCGGCTATGACATGGAAACGATCAACCGCAAGGGATGGTATCAACGTGTCTATCCGGACCCGGATGTCCAGGCCAAGGCCATCTCACGTGAGGCTCAGATGCGAGAAGGCGAAAATTTGGATGCGCAAGAGTGGGAGATCACCCGAGCCGACGGGCAACTCAGAACGGTACGCATCTC
>JAGTUY010000063.1 GCA_018224455.1 Desulfosarcina sp. | reverse complement strand
GGAGTTCTGCGCCAAACCATCTCGCTTGGCACCCCTCGGCACTGCGACACCATCCAAAAGCCCAACGACTGCGTCCCGAGTAGGGCAGCCCTGTGGCGGGGCAACAACTGCAAAACCTCCATTCTCCGGTTCAAATCCGGATGCCGCCTCCAAAATTAGGGAATCTAAAGGGCCGAATCATCGTATTCGGCCTTTGTGATGTCAACGTGGGGAAGGCCAAACCGCGCCTTCGACGGCTTGAGTTGATCGATGAAACCTACAGCCAGCTGATCGGTCTGGAGGATTGGCTGGATGGCAGGCGATTGTTCCATAACCCTTCAGTCTTCGTCCTGAAGCGGGGCGTGTCCATAGCGTCGGGCCAGATCGGTATAGCGGAGCCCGCTGCCGCCGAAGATGTCCAGGGCACTGCCCACGGTAAAATCGATGCGTCCGTTTCCCAGCGCATCGATCAGATCGACGTCCTGCTGGCTGGATATGCCCCCTGCATAGGTGACCGGCAGGCCCTCCCATCGGCCCAAATAGGCCACAAGGTCGGTTTCGATGCCCCCACAGCGTCCCTCTACGTCCACGGCGTGGATGAGAAATTCGTCGCAGTAACCGGCGAGGTGATCCAAGAGCGGGTAGGTGACCGCCTCGGTGGTGAATGTCTGCCAGCGATCGGTGGCCACCCGATAGGTGTCGCCGTGTTTGCGGCAGCTCAAGTCCAGCACCAGGCGTCTTTTTCCGATTTTCCGGGTCAGCTGTTTCAGGCGATCCATGTGGATGCGGCCGTCGTGAAATACCCAGGAGGTGACAATGACATGGCTGGCGCCGGATTCCAGCCAGTTTTCGGCATTGTATGCCGTGATGCCGCCGCCCACCTGCATGCCGCCGGGCCATCGCGAAAGGGCCGACCGGGCAGCTGCCGCATTGCCTTTGCCCAGCTGGATGACGTGGCCGCCGGTGAGTTTGTCCCGGCGATAGCGGTCGGCAAACCATCCGGCGGGTTTTTCGGCCTGAAAGTTGGTTTGCAAACGGTGGTGGTCGGTGTCGGACAAGGTGGCACCGACGATCTGCTTGACCATGCCGTCGTGAAGATCGATGCAGGGGCGAAAGCGCATGAAAAGCTCCGAAATGCTGGGCTGCGATATCAAACGAAAAGGGTTAATGAATTCGAGGGGTCAAGGCGTCGTTCTCCGAGACCGTTTTTCAGGTTGCACCGCAGGCGCTGCCTGGCTTTTAACAGCGATGCCGTCCTTCCCGGGCGGAGCTGTCCGCTCTTGACGCTGCAGCAGGTCCTTGAACTGCTCTACAGGAACGGGATGGGCAAAAAAGAAACCCTGCATGCTGTTGCACCCGTAGCTGGCCAGAAAATCCTTCTGCTCCTGGGTCTCCACGCCTTCGGCGACGGCATCGATGTTCAGGTTGCGGGCCATGGCGATGATGGTTTTGATGATCTCCTGGTCCCCCTTGCTGGTCATCGCATCGGATATGAAGGACCGGTCAATCTTCAAGGTGTCGATGGGGAACCGCTTCAGGTAGCTCAGCGAGGAGTATCCGGTGCCGAAATCGTCAATGGAAAAGGTAACTCCCTGAGCTCGCAGCATTCTCATTTTGGAGATGCATGCTTCCGGGTTCTGGATCACGCTGCTCTCGGTGACTTCAAGCTTGAGGCACTCCGGAGGCAGGCCGCTTTCACGAATGATATCGATCACCGTCTCTACAAAATCAGGCTCATGAAGCTGTCTGGCGGACAGGTTGACCGCTACGAAAAGCTCCGAAAAGCCCATGTCGTGCCAGCACTTGGTCTGGGTACAGGCAGTTTGCAGGACCCACTGCCCCACCGGCACGATGATGCCCGTCTCTTCCATGATGCGGATAAAGTCAGCCGGGAGAACGAGTCCCAGTTCCGGATGGTTCCACCGGAGCAGGGCTTCCATGCCCATGATGCGGTTGGCTTTATTGACCAGCGGCTGGTAGTAAAGCACCAGCTCGTTCTGGTCCAGGGCTTTTCTCAAGCTGCTCTCCATCCTCATGCGGTGCAGGGCCTTGCGGTTCATCTCTTCGGTAAAAAATCGGTAATCGTTGCCGCCGTTTTCCTTGGCGGCGTACATGGCCATGTCGGCACTTTTTACCAGGCCTTCCACTTCCCACCCGTCGTTGGGAAAAACGCTGATGCCGATGCTGGTGGAGGTAAATAACTCCTGGCCGTTGAACCGGAACGAGCGGGTAAGGGCTTGTTGGATTTTTCGTGCCACCCGCGCTACGTCGATATCAAGGTTCAAATTGGTGAGAATGACGGTGAATTCATCTCCGCCGAGCCGGAACAGGTGATCCGTCTCCCGGAGACATTCCTTAAGCCGTTTAGCCACGCCTTTCAGCAGTTGGTCTCCGGTGTCGTGGCCCAGAGCATCGTTGACCTGTTTGAATTTGTCCAGGTCCAGGAACATCAGGGCCCACGCCCGGTCTGAATCCCGACGGCTCGAATGTTGAAGCAGATCATCGATGCACATATAAAACGATTTGCGGTTGGGAAGCCCGGTGAGAATGTCGTGATAGGCGACATGCCTGAGCTCTTCGTCTTTTTTACGGCGTTCACTGATATCCTGAAGGGTATTGACATAACCGTCGGGGTTACCCTCGGTGTCGAAAAAAACGGCGCCGCTGATGGAGACGTCAACCACCTGCCCGCTTTTGGTAAACCGTCGGGTTTCCACCCCCGAAAAAGAGGCTCCCTGATGAATTTGTGCCAGGAATTGTTGCGTCTCAGGCTGGTTCTTTTGGGGTACAAAGTCGATCGGCCGGTGTTTACATTCGTCCAGGTTCCACCCGAAAACACGGGTAAAAGCCGGATTCAGGTAGATGACCCGTTCGGCCATGTCTCTGACGATAACCGGATCCGGAGCGGCTTCCAAGACGGTTCGGTGACGCTCCTCGCTCTTTTCTAACGCCTCCTGCGCCTGTTTACGTGCAGAGATGTCCCGGTAGATGACATAAATGGCCGGTTCATCCTTTTCCGTCGCGATCGGTTTGGCCAGGATGGAGACATCCACCAGGGTACCGTCTTTTCTCATTCGCCGGGTTTCCACCTCAAAACAGGCCCCGCCCATTACCCGTGCAGAAAGAGAGAGACCTTCGGCCTTCAAGTGCTCAGGGACGATCAGTTCATCCATCCGCTGACCGATGCACGACTCTTCCGTGTATTGGAAAAGGCGGCAGAATTCTTCGTTGATACGGATCACCCGATCGTCCAGGTCGAGGATGGCGATGGCTTCCGGGGCGATGTCAATCAACTGTTCGGCATAGCTTTTCTGACTGTGTAGTTTTTTTTCTGCCCGCCGGTGCTGGGTGATGTCACGGAGGACGCACTGGTATCCATAAATGCTTCCGCCCGGCTCGTCCAGCCGCATGCCGGTCACGAGACTGTGTTTCAACTGCCCGCCTTGGCCCACGAAAATGACAGGCGCGTTGTGGACCAGGCCCGTCTTATCCACCCGGCTGATCAAGGGTGCCCGGTCCGCCACGTTGGCATAAAAAGCGGTGATGTTCG
Source organism: Desulfosarcina sp. (assembly GCA_018224455.1). Lineage (GTDB taxonomy): Bacteria > Desulfobacterota > Desulfobacteria > Desulfobacterales > Desulfosarcinaceae > Desulfosarcina. The sequence goes on along the minus strand of JAGTUY010000063.1, from coordinate 2,180 downwards.
ATCCTTGCAGTTCGGATCGGGAAATGCAGAAAAATTCCAAAGCGGCCGGATTGAAATCGATGATACGACCGTCCGGAGCGGTGACGATGACGGCATCGGGAGAGCGATCGAAAAGGATGCGATAACGGTCCTGCGCAACCCGGGCATTTTGGTGGAAGGTTTTTGATTCAGTGCGGTTTTGTCCGGTCATGCGATATTTCCACGGCAGCCGAAATGCGTTGCCTTTCAGGCCTTGCAGATGAACCAAATTCACGTGCATTCCTGACCATACGATTCTGGCGGCAACCCTAACAAAAAAACGGCGGGCTTGGCAAGTGGATAAAGACCACTGAGCCAGTGTGTAAGTGCATGATGGTTGACAAGGTGAGAACAATCTCCTACCTAATGGATGGGGGCCATTTAATACCGAATGAATCCACGCATCAATCAAAGGGGGAAAGATGGACCAGCAAACCTGGACACCGGACCGGATCCTGAAAACATCAGGCGCCTATTGGGCCACCTGTGCACTGCACGGCGCGGTGGCGCTGGACGTGTTTACCCGCATCGGGGAGAGCCGGGTGGGTGGGCAGCGCGTGGCCGAACGGCTGGATGCACCGGTTGACGCCGTCAGCCGGCTGCTGGATGCCCTCGCCGCCATGGGGCTGCTGACCAAAGATGAAGGAGGCTATGCCAATACCGAGGCCAGCCGGACCTACCTGTCGATGGATTCAGACCGCTACATCGGTTACATCATCCACCACCACCACCACCTGGTGGAGTCCTGGGCAAAGCTGCCGGAAGCGATCCTCACCGGGAAACCGATCCGGCTGCCCGTTCGGGAGAAGGGCACGAATGCGCGGGAGGCTTTTCTCATGGGGATGTTCAATCTGGCCACTCAGCTGGCACCGCGGCTGGTGCCGGTTGTCGACCTTTCCGGCTGCACCACGCTGCTGGATCTGGGGGGCGGCCCCGGCACCTATGCCATTCACTTTTGCCGGCACAATCCGAATCTTACGGCAACCGTGATGGACCTGCCCACCACGCAGCCGTTTGCCGAAAAGACCATCGCAAAAATGGGCATGCAGGATCGTGTCGAATTTATTTCCTGCGATTATCTGCAAGACGGCATCTCCGGCAGCTACGATGCCGTCTGGATGTCCCACATCCTGCATGGCGAATCGGCGCAGGCCTGCCTGAGGATCATCGAAAAGGCGTTTTCCTGCCTGAACCCCGGCGGTGTGGCGGTCATCCACGAATTCATCCTGGACGACACCCTGGACCGCCCCCTGTTTCCCGCCCTTTTTTCCCTGAACATGCTCTTGGGAACCGAAGGAGGACGGGCATACAGCCAGGCTCAGCTTGCCGGCATGCTGGAAACGGCGGGTTTTATTGATGTTCACCGGTTGGATTTCACAGGGCCCACTGACTCCGGTTTGATCCGGGGCATCAAGCCCGCCTGATCGGACTGAAACGAAAGGGCCCTGGGGTGAAAATCGACTCCGAAGAATGGCGGCAAACGGTTGTTGACGGCGCCCTGGCGCTGGGGCTGACGGTAACCCTTGGCCAGGCCCGATGCATGGGACACCATGCGCAGGAACTGCTCCAGTGGAACCGGATCACCAACCTGACGCGCATCACCGACCCACTGGAAATGGCACTTAAACACTATGTGGATGCCGTGGCCGCGGCTTCCTGGATCGGTGACGGCGCGCGCGTCCTGGATGCCGGGTCCGGCGGCGGATTTCCCGGCATCCCGCTCAAAATAGTACGGCCTGACTTGTCGATCACCCTGGCGGACGCCGTAAGAAAAAAGGTCTCTTTCCTCAAACAAGCCATTCGAACGCTGGGGTTGGACGGCATCAATGCCGTTCACGGACGATTGGAGAACTTGGGCGAGTCTCCTCAATACAGCGAAAAATTTGACCTGGTGATTTGCCGAGCCTTTTCGTCACTGGAAGCCTTCACCAAGCTGGGCCAGCCTTTTCTCTCTCCCGGCGGCAGCCTCTTGGCCATGAAAGGCAGACAGACTGAGCAGGATCACGAGACCGAAAGCCAAAAGAACAACGGGAAAATGCTTCTCGGCGGCAGATCCTTTTTCATGCACACGCAAGATTACCGTCTTCCCCTCCTGGATGCTCAGCGAAGCCTGGTGAGGCTCACGCCCTTGCCGGAGGGCCGAGAACTGAAGACCGCAGTCG
>JAGTUY010000062.1 GCA_018224455.1 Desulfosarcina sp. | reverse complement strand
TCCTCCTGTCCGGGTTTGCGAGGCTGTCCGAATTTAAATGCCATGAAAGGGGGCTGATGTCCAGCAAAAAAGAGTGATCTGAACCCAAAAACGTCTTACATGTCATACCTCATTGAAAAATTGTGGGATAAAAATACGTTGGTAATCAAAAAAAAGGTGTGGAATGTGGGTTATAACCAAACGTGAGTTCCTTTTTTTTTATGCCCAACTTTTTTATACCCAACCCTATACCCAACATCAAAGTTGACTTTTTTACTGAAATACAACAGTTGACACTTGAAAATCGCCGCAAACCCGCATAAAAAGGACGACCCGCCCCCCATATTCTGGGCACCCGCATGCGTAGAGTAAAAGTCCATCCCTGCACCCGTGGAGCAACAGCCTGAATCGTCCTTCAGGGAAGCGGCTGTGGGAACCGGGTACGGCATAAGCGCAGCGCAGTCATTGGGAATCTGGGGTATTTGCAACCGCTCTTGGCATCCCACTGGCCGCCACTGCCATGAGCACCGCCGTCTGAATCAGATAGAAGGTGACATTGATATTTCGGATGAAAATGGTTTCGGAGAGGCCAAAATGCATGAAGCTGATGACCAGGATCATCCATGCATACCCTATATGCCTGGTCTGCGGTCCTGATCGTATGCAACGGATGGACGCCGCCATCGGCAGTGCAAACACACCGGTCAATGCCAGCAACCCCAACAGGCCGCCTTCGGCCATGGCCAGGGCATAGGTGCTGTGGGGTTGGCTGTGGACAGCCGCAATGGCATAATCTTTTCCCTGTTGATGCATACGGTGCATGAGGGGTTCGTAGCTTCCAGGGCCGGCGCCGATGAACGGGCTGGCCTTGAATATTTCGAAGGAAACGGCCCACCCCTGAATTCGGCTGGCGCTGGAGGAGTAGGTCCGGTCGCCCTGCCGGTAGTCAGCAAACTCTTTTAGGGCGGTATCGACTCGTTCAGCGACATTGGTGGCGGGTATATGGTAAACGGCCAAAAGCGATAGGATGATAACTCCAGCACAAGCCAACCGATGTTTCAACCGAATCATGGCTGCCGAATAGAAAAACAAAATAACCGTCAGAACCGGTATAGCGATCCAGGCGCCGCGGGTTTCCGACAGGATGCTGGCGGTCATCCCCAATAAAAAAGCGGACAGGGGAATCAAGCGGAGGAGCGGGTTTTTATTCTTGAACACATCCAGGGCCGGAATACTCATAAAGGCCAGCACCAGGGATAAGTGCCCGAAGGCAATGGGATGGTAGGAGCCGCTGACCCGTGCACCCGGTGCAAGCCAAAGATGGCTGATCAGGGCATAGCCGCCCGCCACCCAGGCGCCCACGAGAACACCTGCCCAGAGGGCCGCCGGGGGAATTTTTGCGCAGCGAAAAAGATACAATAACGGAATGATGGTCAGAAACCGGCCGGCATGATCCAGGTGGCGAAGACGCGGGTCCGATAGGGTGTCAAGCAGGCCATTGATGCCGAAGGAGACCAGGTGTGCTGCTGTGTAGGCAACGAAGGCCCAAAGTACCCATCGCTCATGGGGCGCCAGGGACGGACGACGGTGTGCGAGCAAAAGCATGGGCAGACCCACAGCCGTTAGCGAGGCCAAATACACACTGCCTGTGTGGACGACCAAATTGGTGAGGGCTGGGAAGAGAATGAGGATGGCGATGAGAGTACGTCGAAGCTGTACACGAGCCGATAACCGATCATTAACTATCAAGGGGGTTGTTTCTCCTATCCGCTCGGCGCAGATTGTACGGGTTGCGATTGATCGACTTAAAAACCTTGTTCTTGGCGTAAAACGCTGCTAACCATCCGTGCCTTGTAGATGGGCGACTGATGGAAAAACGGGGGCTAAATACAAATGAGACATAGCACGGAAGAGAATCAGGGTAAATAACCACCATGTGAGGATCCTGCTCGTTCAGACCGGTGTTCTGGGGGACATCATTTTGTCAACGCCGCTGATTGCTGCGATCAAAGGCCTTTGGTCCATTCTTATTGCGTATCCCGACGCCTGAAGACGGGGCGTGTAGGCACAGCTGATGACGCTAAATTATAATACCCACGGCCTGTACACCATCGGCACCAACCGCCAACTGACTTCACGGCATCTGGACCAGTTGGCGGGGGGATTTCAATCATCGGATCGTGCCGCGGTCGGAACACTGGGCGGTCGTCGTTCAATTACCAGATTGCATCTCGATACGATAGGTCCCGTTATCATTAAACATTTCTGTCGTGGCGGCCTTTTGGCCCATCTGGTCCACAGGACTTATTTCCGGGTGGGCAAAACGCGCGGGCAAGGCGAGTTCGAGCAGATGGTGCGATTCCGCCAACTTGGGGTGCAAACGGCCGATCCGGTTGCTTTCGCGTATAAAGGAGGCTTGTTTTACAGCACCTGGCTGGTCACCCGGGAAATTCAATCCGTGCAATCCATGGCACAGTTGAGCCGCACGGCTCCCCATCGGGTTGCACCGGCTCTGGATGAGTTGGCCCGGCAGGTGGCGATCCTGATCGACCATGGCGTTTTGCATGCAGATTTCCATCCCGGGAATGTTTTGATCGATGATCAAGATCAAGTCTACGTCATTGACTTGGACAACACCCGGACCTTTTCTGGCAGTCGGGCAAAACTTAGGTCCAGGTACCATCGGCGCTGGTGCAGGGCGGTCCGTAAACACGGTCTGCCCGCAGCGCTCTGCAAATTTCCGGCGGATGATCAGTTGTGAAATTTCAGGGCCGGCTATGCCAGACGGGCATTCAGGGCGCGTTGGGAACAGCCGATGCTTAGTGCTGGGGGCGCATGGACAGGGCCAACCAACGCCACGGCGCGGCGGTGAAAACCATCTTCGTCTACCCCCTTGTAAAAAATGCCGCAAAGCGGCGAAAAAGCGCAAGCAAAAGATGGAAGCCAGACTCTCTGCGGCTGAGAAAAAGGATCGCAGGCGAATGGCAGCCGTTGCGGCCGTGTACACCATCGGCCCTTACGAACGCACTGGCGAAGATCTGATGGCCGAAGCCGGACAACAGCGCGTTCCGGTGTTTGATTCACATGACTTATTTTTTGTAATCCACGTATTCTTTTTCTTCGACAAGATCGGAATTGTAAGCGAGGTTGATCTGTTTTTTGATCTCGGCCCGTTGATCGTTGGTCACGTAAACACTGCGAGCCAATTCGATAAATTCGCTGTCAAAGGCCTTTGACGCCTCCTTGTTTCTGATCCGGTCTTCGATGTCCCAGAGTTCCAGGTTGACGGTTTTGAGCCGGATGAATTCGTCGGAGTCAAGGGTGATGCCGCATGCGATCATGGGCTTGAGCAAGATGTCGTATTCTTTTTGAATATTTTTAATTTTTGAGGGATTGGATATTTTTTCAAGTTTGATGGAAAGAATGCTGACCTTGTCGGCCAGTTCCCCGGTGGAAATGTCAATTTTCATCGGCAGCCCTATGAATAACAGTCTAAAATGAATGTGAATTCTAATTTACGGACGAGGACTATAGAGGCTCGTCCGGGTGATGTCAAGTATAACGGGTATTCCTTCCTGTCCATTGTTCTCCGCAGTGAGTGTAGCAAACGGGTGGTTCAATCATCCGGGCGATTGATGATAAAAACAGTTGATCGGGAAATCATTTAAACGTAGGGTTCTTCGATTCGATTTAATGTGGTTTAGTTCAAACATTCAACATGACGACGAATTCCGAACGCATACTGATTATCCGTTTGTCGGCCCTTGGGGATGTGGTTCATACCCTGGCCTTCGTCAACCGCTTGCGAAAAGCGCGGCCGAAGGCTCATATCACCTGGATTTTGCAGCCCTTGACCTATGATCTGGTCAGGCACCAGAAAAATGTGGACCGTTTTGTGGTGTTTGACCGCAAAGGAGGATTTGGCGCCTATAAAAAAATCCGGGAAGAACTGAAGGGTCAAACCTTTGACCGGGTGTTCATGCTCCAGGTGAGTGTGAAAGCCAGTCTGATTTCCCTGTGCGTTCGCGCAAGGGTCAAGGTGGGTTTTGATTTCCGGCGGGCCAGGGAAGGCCAGTGGCTTTTTTCAAACCGGCGGATTCCCCATCGCCCTGCC
>JAGTUY010000061.1 GCA_018224455.1 Desulfosarcina sp. | reverse complement strand
ACGTTTATTTTCGTCTTCGTTTTCTTTTTCAGCTTGGTCTTTTCCGCTGCCGGCCGTCAGGTCAATCACCTTGCGACAGGCTTGTTCGGGGTGCGCCGGATCCGCCGTGTGATACACCTGGATGCCGCCGCCACTGCGGACGGTCAGGCCTCCGGCGACGAAAACCACCGGGAACTCCAGTCCCTTGCTTACATGCATGGTCAGGATCTGGACCTTGTCGCCCTCGTCCTCGATCTGGTGGATGTCGTCGTCGGATCCGGCACCCATGTCGGAAAGACGCAGGCTGTCCAGCAAGGCAACCAGCCCCCCCACGTCCAAGTTCCTCGTGTAGGCCGCGGCCTCCAGATAATCGAAGAGCTGCTGAAAATTGGTTTCGGTGCGGTCCCATGCCGGATCCACACAGTGACGGAGGTTCAAGCCTGAATCTTCCACCAGCGACTGAAACAGCGGCCCCCAGCGTCGTCGTAGGGCGTGGGCATGCCAGCGCACCAGCAGCTGTTGGCTGGCATGGTCCGCCGGCAGTTCCCGCCGTGATTGCAATTCAGCCGGAGCAATGTCGAAAAAGGGCGTCAGCAGCGCCAGTCTGACGGAGGCGGCCTGTTCCGGGCTGCAGACCGCACGAAGCACCATGCTTAACCAATGGGCCTCCCGGCATTGAAACAGGCCGGGCTTGCGGTAGTAGGCGTAGGGGATGGACGCTTCCCTCAGCAGGGGTTCGATCAGGGTGAACTCTGACTGGCTTCTCACCAAAATGGCAATATCGCCGAAATGAAGGGCCCGGTCCGGACCATCCCGACCGCGGAACCGGATTCCCCCCTGCCATACCAGGTAGCCAATTTCCCGGCAAACAAAGCGGGCCAGCACTATTTTGGCCGTCGCATGGCTTGTCGCCGCGGTCAGGTCCATGACATTGAAAGGCGGTCGTTGTGAGCGATCGCAGCTAGTTGCGGCAGGCTTTAGATCGGGTTCCGGCGACCCTGACGGCAGGTAACCGATCTCGAAGGGGTTTGTTTCTTCCCGGCTGCCGAACCAGGCGTCGTTGGAAAAAAGCCGGTTGAAGCGCTCCACCAGTTGGGGTGTGCTGCGCCAGTTGACCCTCAGGTCATAAAGATTTGCCCGTCCCTGTTCGGCCAGGGCTTTCATCCGCTGCCGGGCAGCCAGATAGGTGAACACGTCGGCCCCGCGAAAGCCATAAATGGCTTGCTTGGGGTCGCCGATCAGGAAAAGCCGCTGGATCGGTGGATCATCCGGACGACGAAGGAACAGGGTGCTGAAAATCTGCCACTGCACGTCATCGGTGTCCTGGAATTCATCCACAAAGGCCACCCGATAGCGGTCGCGGATTTTGCGGATGCCTTCGTCAGCCCCCTCCCCTGCCAGAAAGTCGGCCACACGGGTCAGCATATCCTGGTAGCTGAGCCACCCGTTTCGCATCTTCATGGCCCGGGCATCCGCCTGCAATCGGCGCACCGAGGTCAGCATCAGCACATGGGAAAGGCGTGAAAACAAATCGACCAGCGCTTCTAATCGGTGTGTGATCGCCACCAGGCGGGGGCATTCATGCAGGTTTTTCCCGGCTTTCAGCCATTTTTGGGGAACCAGACGGTCGATGTTCCGCTCACCGGAGCTATGGCGCGCACCGAGGGTGGCCACAACCGGCATGATTTCGGCTAGCGGGCAGGCATCGGCATCCACCCGTTCCAGGGCCCGTTCAATGGGTTCGATCATATCCCGGATGACGGCGGTTTTGGTCCGCGCGTTGATGTTGAGTCGGCCGTACCCGTCCGAGAATCGTGGCGGCGGCCCCACCATCGATTTGAGCGAAAGGACCGTCTGTTGAGCCGTCTGCCACAGGTCGTCAAGATCCAACTCGGCGAGATCGGGAACCAGTATGTCGCGGTCCGGATCATCGGAAAGCCGGGTAGCCAGGTTGACGGCAGTCTGGATGAATTCATGCGGGTTGGCTGAAAAGCTCGACAGCGCCAGCAGCACTTCCAAACGCCGGCCGTATCGGCCTGGCCAGTCCGAACGCATCTGCTCCCGGAGCAGTTTCTCCAGCAGCGGGCCGTCGTCGATCACTTCCTGCTGGAACAGGTTTTCGGTTTCAAAGGGAAAATCCCTCAGCAGCGTATGGCAGAACCCATGGATGGTATAGATGGCGGCATTGTCAAAACCGTCTAAGGTCTGGGCCAGCTTCTTTCGGAGGTCGGTTTCCAGGCGCTGTCCGCCGTCCAGGGTCTGTTCGATTTTCTGGCGGATGCGCAGTTTCAATTCACTGGTGGCCTTTTCGGTAAAGGTCACCAGCAGGATATTTTCTAGATTCAGATCCGGCTCTTCTTTAAGCAGGCGAACCACCAGGTTCTCGATGGTATAGGTCTTTCCCGTGCCGGCAGAGGCCTCTACCAGGGCATGACGGGTAAGGTCCATCCCATCGATGTCGTCGATGGGATGAAAATCAGAGGGTAATGAGACGATCATGGCAAAAACACCTTGAATCTTTGCCTGGCCCGGTCCAGGATGCCCGGCGTCACCACCGCCCCGGTCAGTTCGCTTCGCACGTCTGCCGCCGCACGCATAGTTTCAGCCAGTGCTTGCTGAAAAGCCTTCCGGTCGGCATCGTCCACCCGATCCTGACCGATGCGTGTCCGCAGGCCGGCGTCGGCAAAAAGCGTCTCGAAAGGCAGCCATTCCAGCGGCGAGGGTGAAAAGAAGTCTCCCACCAGTCCGGCCAGATAGTCTGCCGACCGCTTCGGATCCACCGTGTAATCGAGATTCAGCACCTGCTCCCGGTAAATGACATGCACGGCCATGCGGTTGACGTCGGACCAGGGATAGGGTTCGCCGCCGGCGGCAACGCACATGAGGGTCAGCAAGGGGCCGACGACATATTTGTCCGGCAACCTGGAGCGCCGATTGGAACCGGTGACCACCAGGCAGTGCCAGGTTTCATCGGTTGCCTGCCAGACCCAGGGCATGCCGCCGCTGAGGTGGATGGACGTCGGAAAACCATCGCCGTCCAAACCCGGCCGATCGATCGAAACCGGATTAAAATTGAGCTGAGTCCCGCCGCTCTCGACGAAATCGTCCATGACCGCCCCCACCAATACGGCCGAAAAGAGTCGGCGGGCCGTTCGCATCTGTTCGACGAACGGATTGAGGTTCTCTCCGACGGCCAATACCTGCTGCTTCAGTTTGGATTTGTCATGCACGGCAAAAGCGCCGGCCGGGAGCCTGCTTTTGCGGGACAGATCCGCATAGACCGAGTCGAATTCGGTCTCCAGCATCGCCATCGACGGCTGGCTGAGTGAACCATCTAACTGGGCCGCCAACCAGTTTTGCACCGGGACGGTGCGTATTTCGTAGTCGACGGGAAATTGTGACGACAGGGGCTCATCCGTCATCTCAGCCAGTTCGGCCGTTGGATCGACCTGCTCACCGATTCCCAGGTGGTATCGCCCGACCACGTCGACCGGGTCCAGCAGAAAGCGACGCAGCAGGCCGATGGTCAAGGACGCGGCTTCGGCGGACGCTGGGTCCGGTGAAGGGTCGGGCAGTGTGAAATCCGGTCGGTACCGGTCGACCGCCTTCAGGTCTGACGATGTCGCCTGGTCCACCAATGCACGCCATCGTCCGCTGCGGCGATAGCAGCTGAGCCGTTGGACCAAATTGCTGTTAACCATCACGTCTGACCAGCTGTTGATGGCATCCGGTGCAAGGTAAGCCGGGCTGTCCGCCTTGATGGGGATCTGGCTGCACCTGAAGGATCGCCCTCCCAGGACCTGCTGCTCCACGTATCGCTGCAACTGGTTGACCACGGAACAGGGCGCCAGGTCGCGGTCTTTTTGAAGGTCCCGGGACACATAGCTCAAGTAGAGTTTGGCGCGAACGGATACCAGGATTTCCAGGAACAGATAGCGGTTGCGTTCGGCAGGGCTAACGTCGCCGATACGGCGCTTTCTGCCTCGTAAATCCAGCAGAGTGTCGTGCACCCGCCCTGGAAAGCGACCCTCTTCCAGCCCCAGCACATAGACCACGCGAAACGGAATGGGCCGCATGGGCATCAGTGCGGAAACGGTCACACCGCCGGTAAGATAGTCACCTTGCCCGCCGGTGATCCCTTCCAGGTGGGTACGCACGAATAACCACAGCGCATCGGCCGTCAGCGGGCGGCCGGGTTGAATCTGGCCCAGGGCATCGTAACAGACGAAATGGTCAAAGGCATTCAGCAGGGATTGAAAAACGGTTTCCTCGCCGCGCATCTCCGAAGAGATCTCGATGAATTGGTCCACCACGCTGAAAAAGGCATCCCGCCACTTTTGCGCCGCAGCCGAGGCCATCCTGAGAGACCCCACGGCCCGGTGCAGCGATTCCACAAGCCCGCAGAATTTTTCCAGCAGCCGGTCGTCTCCCGTGTTGATATCGCTAAACGGCACGATCCCGTTGAAATGGGGTCTTGGAGCACCGGCAGCGGCAGCCGGCGACGTCATGATCCGTGAGATCCGCATCCGCTCCAGTCCTTGACGCCAGGAAAAAAGCCCGCCGGCAGGGGTCACGCCGGCGTTTGCGGCCTTGTTTTCATAACCGTGGAAGATACCGAGCGCATCGGCCCAACCGATCCAGACACGCAGCGCTTCAGGCCCGTAATCCCACCGCTGCATGACGCATGGGTTACGCAACAGGGCGAACACCTCTTTTCGGGAGAAGGTGCCGCGGGACAGCTCCACCACCGCCAGCACCGCCTGGGCGAAGACGCTTTCCGTTCGGGCGTTCGAATCCGCAAGGTTAAAGGTGATCCGGGACGGTTGCCGGCTGAACACCGAATCCACAACGGGTTTGTATCGTGACATGTCGGATACCATCACGGCGATGTCCGTCATGCACAGATCCGGGTTTGTTTCCAGGTTGTACAGGATGCTGTTGTATACGGTTTCCACCTCCCGTCTCATTCCCGGGCAGGCTATTATCTGAAGCGAGGTGTCCTGCGCCAGGGCCGCCGGGCTGTCGCCCGGCTCCTCGAGGGTCAGCAGTCCATGCCCGATGGCAGCCAGCACGGTGTCCGGCTGTGGGATTTCTGAGAAGCCGGCATGAAAGTCATAATCGGTCAGCTGGCACAGCAGGCGGATGCTTTCACGGCCGGGTTTTCCCCAGGCGGACAGCAGGGCATGGTCGACATCCGAGAACAGATCGCCGGCAGACCATTCGTCTTGACTGAGCTTCAGGTCGCTGACCTGCTTCCGTTCGATCCATCTTTTCTCGAAGGGTGTTTTGATGTCCTCCCAATATTCACGGGACGGGTTGAGGCTGTATATACTGATGTCGAAAAAGGATTTAAGCCGGGACAGCAGTTGCAGATGCAGCGGGGATATCTGCGACAGCCCGAAGAAATGGACCCGCGAAGACAGATGACGGCCATTTGTTTTTTCCGCGACCGCGGGGAAAAGGATCTCTCGGGCATATTCGGCCACCGAGCAGAGCGGCCGGCCGGTCGATTGCCCCAGCTGATCTTTCAGGGAACGCATCTTCCGGTAAATCCAGCGCTGGCAGATTTCCATGGCATCGCTGGTCTCGCTGTCGGTCAGCCATTGCTGGATCATATCCGACCGGTGGTATTCATATTCCTGAAACAGCCGGGACAGCTCCTCGGAGAGCTGCCAGCAGCGGATTTCAATATCGCTGCGCGCGCTTCCCCCGGTCAACTGAAGATAGGCGTTGAGGGGAGTCAGATCCGGTGATTCACGGTCCTGGGCCATGAGGATGAAAAACAGGATGATTTTCATCCTCTCCTTTTCCAGCAGTTTGGGCCCGGGACCCGACTGGGGGTCCAGGGAACGCATCATCTGCCACAGTCCGGCTTCCAGATACTGAAACGCCACGTTCATGAAAATTCCGGTTGTGCGGGAAAGGGTGAGTTTGATCCACTTGGAGAGGTTCATGTTTGGAACGACGACCACCGGCGGATCCAGAATATTGCCGCGGGTGAACTCCGGAACGAGGTTTTCGTGAAGCTTGTCTGCCAGCGGCATCAGTTGATTACTGAAATAAAGGTCAACGCCCATGGGTCGAATCTTCCAAAAATCCAATTCGCATGAGTAAGCGACGAAGGTAGAATAGGATTGCGCGCGGCCAAACAAAATTAAGCTATCAGGGAAGGCAGGTTTTTGCAATTTTCATTTATGCGGGAGCATCACAGAATATGCCTTAGCGGGGATTTTTTCCTATTTCCCTACGTGACCCCTTGCGGATTCAAGCAACCCTCGGGTTATACACCCCTCGGGGGATCGCTTTTTACATCTTGCGTTGTCGTTACCCCATTAGCCACCGCACCTTAAAATAAGTTCAACCGAATTGGCGATTTTTGCAGCTGATCTAAGGCCGCCGATGAAAAATGCGCCATCGTGTCATTGATCTTGGCGGGGCCCTTAATAGGCGCTGGAAATTTTAAAGATGAGATTGCCGTTCTGGTAGGTGGGTCCGCCGACGAACAGGCTCCCCCGGTTGAGCAGTTGGACCTGGGTTTCAAATACGGTCCGCGTTTGCTTCATCATCTGCAAGGCGATGTCGGCCCGGCTGCCGCGGATTTTTTGGGGCGTAATCTTCAGCCGGCGGTCACCGGGCAGGGATACCAAGCCGGACTGGCCCACGCTCAGGTTGAGGCTTTCGCTGCTGAGCAGGCGATAGGAGGTGTAGTTGAACATGGCTTGTAATTCACCGATGTGCCGTTTCAGTTGCGGATCGACCACGGTGTCATTGCGCGCGGCAAGGATCGTGTCTACGCTGATCCGGCAGCTTTCTTTGGCCAACAGGAGGTCGGCAGTGCCAAACCAGGAGAGCGTCAAGACTGCAGCCACCAGCAAACAGCGAAATCTATACCGCATTGGGTTCACTTTCCACATCTGTTTCTTCAATATACCAGAGGATGGTTTGTCGCGTTTCGGGAGTTTCGAAAATCATAACAGATGACATCGACCCTGTAAAAGAGTTAATAATCGCACTGGGTAAGGGCGGCGGTTTATACACATCGCTGGAATAGGCGAAAAAGAGCAGCAGACCCGCCGTTATCGTAGCCGGGATGGTATATTTCAAGGCAGCGATAAACCTGGACAAACCACCCCGCGAACCATATTGCCGAAGGGCTTTGTTCAATACCTGTTTTTCAACGGCCACAAAATCCACTGAATTCGTTGCCTCCTTGACCCGGTCACGAAGATCCTGTGAAAAGGTCGTAAGGGCGGCCAGCTGGCGGCGGCATTGCCGGCACCCTGCAACATGGGCCGCCATCTGCGCCATTTCACCGGCGTCCAAGTCTTTGTCCAGATATCGGTATAGCCGGATTTCATCACAGGCGTCTGCATCGGGATGGATCATTGCTCCTCCTCCTCCATCAACGGCTGAAGGATCTCTCTAAGCCGCTTGCGTGCATGGAACAGCCGGGATCGCACCGTTCCCAGTTTGATCCCGACGACATCGGCAATCTCTTCGTAAGTCAGGCCTTCCAGTTCCCTGAGCACAAAGACGGTTCTGGCTTGATCCGGAAGCATTTTCAGGGCGTTGCCGATCCGTTGGCGGGTCTGCACGTTGGCCATCCGGGTCTCCGGTGAGGGCAAATCACTTTCAGGCTCTGGTGCCGACCGACTATCGGTGCTGTCGGTAGAGACGTGCAGCCATTTGAATCGCCGAGCCCATCGCCGCTTCCAGTTGAGGGACCGATTGACCGTAATGCGGTGCAGCCAGGTGGCCAGCGAAGCATCCCCCCTGAAATCACCGAAGGTCCGATAAACCTGCAAAAAAACCTCCTGCATGATGTCCCGGCTCTCCTCGGCGTCAAGCGTGATTCCGAAAGCGATGGAAAAGATCTTTTTGCGAAACCGGCGAACCAACAGCTGAAAGGCCCACGCATCGCCCCGCTGCAACCGCAGGATCAGCTCTTCGTCGTGCACAATTCTGTTGTGTATGGTTTTAGACACCGGTCAGAGGAATATTGAACACCGTGTTGTCAGTATCACCCTTGGGCATTGGGATTGATGCGGATTTCCACTCGTCGGTTCATCTGGCGCCCTTCCGGTGTGGCATTGGTGGCCACCGGCCGGCTCTTTCCGTATCCGATCGTATTGATGCGGTATTCCGGAACACCTCGCCGTACCAAGAGGTTTTTGACGCCGGTGGCACGACGTTCGGAAAGCTGCTGGTTGTAGGTCTCCGACCCGGTAACGTCCGTGTGGCCTTCCACCAGGATCGAGGTCTGGGGATATTTGATCATGATCTGGGCGATTCGGTCCAATTCATTATACAGGCCGGGTCGGACGACATCGGAATCCAGGTCGAAGCTGACGTCCCCTTTCAGGGTAATCGCCAGCAGTTCCCCTTCCCGCCTCACGGCCGCGGCATCCGACGCCGCCAGCGCATCGCGCATTTCCGCTTCCTGCTTGTCCATCATTTTGCCGACGCCGGCACCGGCGGCAGCACCCACGGCGGCTCCGGCCGCCGCACCAATGAGGGTCCCTTGTGTGTCACGGCCGATGGCCTGGCCCAGCACGGCACCGGCCACCGCACCGCCGGCAGCACCATAGGCGGCACCCTTTCCTGTTTTGGTCTCGGGCGTGGCACAGCCACTTAAGACGAACAACCCCAGCAACGCGATCAGGATCCATTTTTTCATTGTTGCGATTTCCTCCCTCTCCTATCGATTATCTGAACTGGTCATTGCAAAAAGAGCAACCTGCACGCTTCTTCAGCGCGTGCTAATGTATGTCAGGAACGTTCGGATGTCTAAGTTTTTTTTAACCAGCGATCCGGGGCATCCATTCTGCAGATGCCCCGGATCGTTCGTCCCAGGCCAATGCCTCGGTTGGTTGGCCCATGTTTCGGATTGGTGCGTTTAGTATCTCGGTCTACCGTGACCGCGGGAATGGCCTCGCCGGTCATCGTGAGGTCCCCGGTCACGAGGTTGCCATTTCCCGTGATGTCGATTGCCATGCACATGCCTATCGTGGCGATGGCCCATAGACGGGTGTCCGCGGTCATAGGTGCGCCAATGGTCATCATGGCCGCCACGATGCGGCTTGCGGTATCCGCAATACCTTGAAGGGTAGCGATGGTTTTCCCGGTAGTTGAATGAAAACGCCACCGGTGGGCCGCTGTGATAGCCGTATGCATGGTGATTGATCAGTGCGCTGCCGACGATCGCCGCACCGACGCCGATGGCGACGCCTTCCCAGCGATGCTGCTGCTTGGAACCTGCCCAGACCGAGGTGGAGGTCAGTCCCAGACTTAAAACCGCTACCACCGCCGTAATCCATTTTTTCGTCTTTTTCATTTCCAGCCTCCTTGGTGATGGTTGAACCGATAGACACCGGCGGCTGCGAAAAGTTCACTTTGATGGGAAAAAGGCTGATTTCACCACTCCCGTTGGCCTTTCTTTTCACAACCATTTGACGGAAGTGCAAATTTTGGGGATATTGCTGTTATAGGCAACCGCCGTGCGATTGAAAGATAGATACAAGAAAGGAAAAAAATGCAAAATAGTGCTTTTGCCGCCCAGGTTTTCCCATTCGCATCCTTTCGATTGATCTTCATCCTGATGCTGTGGATGTTGCTGCACGCCGGTTGCGCCATGTGGCCCGAGCCCACCCGATCGGCTCATGTCGGCGGAACCGGCCCCTCGGGAAGCTGCGCCGATTTTTTCGCATCGCTCGACGGGCATGCGGCAACGGCTGATGCCTTGGATTCCGGTTATTCCCGGGTGAAACACCATCCCTATTTGAGAGCAGACCGATTCATTGCTTCATTTCGGGACGACGTCGAAGATGGCCATGCATTTGCAGCCTGGGTCGATCACATGCAGGCCCTGGATCAATCGGCCCGCCAATTCGAACTGGCCAATCTGTCGGACACGGATATCGCTGCCATGCATTCGATGAACGACAGGGATGCATTGTATCGCAGGGTCGTGGAATGTGGGAATCTGCTAAAAAAGGTCGACCTGTTGGACGCCGAGAAAAAAGAGCGACGGCACATGGTCGTTGCTGTGGAGGATGAATACATCCCCCTTCGAAAGGTCTTGGGGCTCTACCCGATCACGAGCGTGTTCGTTGCGCGAGGAGTCAAAAAATGGCATGCCGAAGCGCGCGAACGATTTTCCACTGAACCGCCGACAGACTGGACACCCCAGCGTTATGTCCCTGCCGCTGGCCCCGATACCGGGATTGCCCATCGAATCATCCAAGGGGGTAAACGCGATGCGCTGGGCATTCCCACCTATTCCGCCCAGGATCGCCATGCGCTCTTCCAGGTATATGCTCCGATCTGGGAAATACAAACGCAAGGCGATGCGGACCGTATCGGGTCACCCACCTGGAATGACAACCACCGCATCCATGTCGATACGGACAAGCCCCGGACCTACACCCTTCTCTCGTTCACACGATTCGGCAAAACCATTCTGACCCAGCTCAACTACATCATCTGGTTTCCCTCCCGCCCCAGTGCTGGTGTAATTGACATCTACGCCGGTTTGCTTGACGGCCTCAATTATCGCGTCACCCTGGATGGGGATGGGGATCCGATCCTTTATGAAACCATGCATAATTGCGGATGTTACTACAAGGCCTATCCCACCAGTCGTCTGCGGGTTCGTGAAACGATGGATTACAGGGAGGCGCCGTTGATTTTAAAGGCACCGGCAATGCAGCCGGCATCGGAAATGATGGTCGTGGGCATGGCGTATCGAACGCACTATGTCAGGACCCTTTACCCCGTATCCCGGGACGTTGAAGGCGATGCCGATGCCTACACGCTTGCCGATTATGGCGAATTGAAAATACTTCCGCAGGTTAACGGCGAGCCAAAGAGCATGTTCGACCGATATGGACTGGTTCCCGGTAGTCAACGGCTGGAGCGCTTCATCCTCTGGCCGACAGGTGTGCTGTCTCCCGGAGCCATGCGCCAGTGGGGCAGACATGCCGTGGCCTTTGTCGGGGAGCGCCATTTTGACGACCCCTTTTACCTGGACAAGATGTTTGTTGCCAGGCCATGATTGGATTGAACCCTCCCCGCTGCAAGCCGCGGGGAATGCGCTCGCTATCACGGTTCATAATCGTCGATGGGCAGTAAGGATAATGGCTATCTGGTCTTCACGGATCGGAATCTGCGGTTCCCAGTTCAGACCGAACAGGAATTCGGTGATCGGCACCATGGAAAAGAACTTGCTGGTCTCGTAAACCAGCGCAAAGACAATTGCGATCGTGATGAAGATCGCGAAAATCGCGCAGAACGCCATCAGGCGAAGAATGATCCCCTCGGACCCTTGCCGCGCGCGGAAACCGGCGCTGACGGTGCGGCGCGCAAAGGCGATCAATCCGATGACTGTGATAAAGACGACGCCGACCAGCGCGATATCTGCGGTGCGTGAATAGCCAACCAGCCTTTCGGCGGCCTCGATCTTCCAGTCTTCCGGCGT
>JAGTUY010000060.1 GCA_018224455.1 Desulfosarcina sp. | reverse complement strand
GCAGTTGACATCAAAAAATAGGAAATTAGGGAGGGGTTATGAAGACAATGCCGAAAATTATGGTGGTCGATGACGAAGCCAGCATCTGCAACAATGTTGAAAAAATTCTCAAGAAAAGCAACTACGCGGTCACCCGTGCCGCCAGCGCCAAAGAGGCCCTTGACATGTTAGCCAAAGAGTCTTTTTCTCTGCTGATTTCCGACATCGTCATGCCGGAGATGAACGGCCTCGAGCTCTTGAAGATGGTCAAAAAAGAGTGGCCGGTGACCCGGGCGGTGATGATGACCGCCTACGCCTCTACGGACACCGCTGTCAAGGCCATCCGCATGGGTGCCCTGGAATACCTTCCCAAGCCCTTTACTCCCGACGAATTGCGCGCCACCGTTGAAAACGCCTTGTCCGGCCGCCTGGTGGAGGCCCGGATCAGTGAACAGGAGCGCGAGTCCATCAACATCATCGATGTGGACATCCCCTTCGATACCGACGAAGTGGCCAAGGTTACCGGAAAAGGGTATGCCGACAGCCTGGGCCCCTCCGACATGCCGGTGGTAGAGGTAAAGATGCCCGAGAACCTTGAAGGGTTCTGCGAAACTGGCAACATGGTCTGTGACATCTTTAAAAAGCTGGGTGCCACCTGCAAGGCCGGCACCAAAACCGCCGCCTGCCCGCAGCTGGCCAAAGAGAAAAAAAGCGCTAAAGGAAAAACCGTGGACACCAAACGGTTGATCGGCATCGACCAGCCCTTCGACTACGAAGCGGTGGCTGCGGTATCCGGCCCTGAATACATCCACAATCTGCGCAGCGACGGGGTTTCCATCCCCTACTACGAAGATCTGAAGGCCAACCTGGCCCGGCTGGCGGAACGCAACAAGATCGACGTGGATGTTCCCTTCGATGCCGACGAAGTGGCTCAGGTCACCGGGAGGGCCTATGCGGACCATGCCACGCGGACCGACGTGCCGACCGTTGAAATCACCGCCTCTGAACCGGTGGAAGGCTTCTGCGAGGTAGGGGATATGGTCTGCGACATATTTACAAAGCTGGGCGCCACCTGCAAGGCCGGCACCAAGACCGCCGCCTGCCCCCATTTGGCCAAAAAGAAGCGCGCCGCCGCGAAAAAGGCCATCGCGGACACCGCCCCCCTCATCGCCCCGGACATGCCGTTCAACTATGAGGACGTCGTCCAGGCGACCGGCAGGGATTATGTGGACTACCTGGTCTACGACGGCACGTTACAAATGCCCTATGAAACCCTTAAAGCCAATATGCAGAAAATGATCGCCGCCGAGACACAGGAACCAGCCTCCCGGCAGATGGCCAAGGCACCGGTTCATCCCAGCATTCTGGTGGTCGACGACGAGGTGGCCGTCAACAACAACATCCGCAAAATCCTGGCCAAGAAAGGCTACCAGGTGGACCAGGCCGTTACCCGGGAGGAGGCCATGGATTGCATCGGCACAAAAAGCTACGGTCTGGTGCTGCTGGACCTGCGGATCCCCGGCGTCAAGGGACTTGAACTGCTCAAGGCCATTGGGGAAAAAAATCCGGACGCGAAAGTGATCATGATCACCGGTTACGCCAGCATCGAGACGGCAGTGGAGGCGGCCCGCCTGGGCGCCGTCGACTACCTGCCCAAGCCCTTCACCCCCGACGAAATCCGCAACGCCACCGAGCGGGCCTTTCAATTGGCCGCTTAATTCATCAACCGTCCGGCCCGCCCTCCGCAGGAGACGGGCCGGACGCTTCTCCTTGCGCCGTTTACCAGCCCCTCACCCTCCTCCATCGACCCACTTTTTTGCGATCCTAAAAAACCCTTTGGATGGCGGCGTATTGCACATATACGCATAAAAAGCCCTTTTCCAAGCCATAAAAACATCGGAATAATATTGACAAGCCAACCATCTCCATATAGGTAAATCCACTGGTTTAAAGCCGCCCGCTCGTATCAAAACGACAAGGTCTTGTGAAAATGAGCGGTCATTCATCGGGCGGATTAACATCGACAGGAGATATCAATGATGGCAAAGGATGTAGTGGGTTCCGTGCTGGTTGTCGGCGGCGGAATCGCCGGCATGCAGAGTGCGCTGGATCTGGCCAACTCTGGGTATTATGTGTACCTTCTCGAAAAATCGCCTTCCATTGGCGGGGTGATGTCCCAATTGGACAAGACATTTCCCACCAATGACTGTGCGATGTGAATTATCTCCCCTGTACTGGTCGAGGTCGGCCGGCATCTGAACATCGAACTGATCACCTATGCGGATCTTGAAAGCGTCGAGGGTGGCCCCGGCCATTTCAAGGTAAAAGTCAAAAAGCGCGCCCGCAGCATTAAGATGGATCTGTGCACCGGATGCGGTGCCTGTGTCGAAAACTGCCCGGTGGTTCAGCAAAGCGCATAACAGCAGCAATTTGGCTTCATTTTCGTGAAGCGTGATTTTTATTGGGAGATCGGTAAATGAGTGAGGCACAAGCGATACGCACCGACGAGGCGCAAGAGGTGGACTTTGTGGAGCTGGACACCATGATCGACAAGGAGTTTTCAACGGACAAAGAGAACCTGATCATGATCCTTCAGGCCATCCAACGCCACTACAACTACCTCCCCAAGCCCGCACTGACCTATCTTTCCGCCAAAATCGGCGTCCCCTGCAGCAAGATTTACGAAGTGGCTACGTTTTACAGCACCTTCAGTCTGGCGCCGCGCGGCAGAAACATTATCTCCATCTGCCTGGGCACCGCCTGCCACGTTCGCGGGGCCGAGCGGGTCCGCGAACGGCTGCACGACGCGCTGAACATTGCCGACGGCCAGACCACCGAAGACAGGCGCTACACCCTGGAATCGGTGCGGTGCATCGGATGCTGCAGCCTCGGGCCGGTATTGAAAGTCAACGAAGATATGTACGGCCGGATCGCCACCGATGAAGTCGAAAAAGTCCTGGGTCACTACGAATAATCGAAGAACGAGGCAAAAACCATGAAAATCAAGTCTTTGGAAGACTTAAAAACCATAAGCCAGGAAGCCAGAGGATCCATCTACCACCCGGCCGCAATTAAAGTGAACATCGGCATGGCCTCGTGCGGCATCGCCGCCGGCGCCCAGGCGTCATTCGACAAAGCCGCGGCATCCTTTGCCGGTGACCAAGGCATCGCCATCTGCCAGACCGGGTGCATCGGGTTCTGCGAGCAGGAGCCGCTGGTAGAGATTGTCGCCGACGGCAAGCCGCGGGTAATTTACAAAAACATCACCGAGGACAAGATCCTCGACGCCATCAGCGATTTTCGCCAGGGGTCGTTCGAAAAGAAAAAATGGATTCTCGGCCAGATGCGAAAGCCTCTGGGTGTGATGGAAGACGGCATCGAGAATCCGGTCGCCAAAGTGTCTCCCATAGAAGGGATTCCCTTTCTCGAAGAGATTCCCTTTTATGGCAAGCAGGTCAAAATCGCCCTGAGGAACTGCGGCTACATCGATCCCGATTCCATCGACGAGTATATCGCCCGGGGCGGGTACAGTGCCCTGCTCAAGGCCCTCAAAAAGATGAAGCCCAAGGCGATCATCGACGAGGTGAAGGCCTCGGGATTGCGCGGACGCGGCGGCGGCGGGTTTCCAGCCGGCATTAAATGGGCCACCTGCGCCAAGCACGACGGGGAACGCAGCATCATCTGCAATGCCGATGAGGGCGATCCAGGCGCCTACATGGATCGCAGCATCCTCGAAGGCGACCCGCACAGCATCATCGAGGGCATGCTCATCGCCGGGGTGGCCATCGGCTCCAGCCACGGCTACATCTACGTCAGAAACGAATACCCCCTGGCCGTCAAGCG
>JAGTUY010000059.1 GCA_018224455.1 Desulfosarcina sp. | reverse complement strand
GGCCACCTTCAACCAGCGGGAACTGGGTTCCGATTACGACTCGTTTGCCAATGGCCTCAGGGCAGCCCTGAGACAGGCCCCCAAGGTCATTCTGGTGGGCGAAATGCGTGATCGTGAGACTGTGGAGATCGGCCTGAATGCCGCCGAAACCGGCCACCTGGTGTTGACCACCCTGCACACCGTGGATGCCGGCCAGACCATCAACCGTATCCTGGGCATGTTTCCCAACGAAGAGGAGAAGCAGATCCGGATTCGTCTGGCCGATACCGTTCGCTGGATCGTCGGTCAGCGCTTGCTGCCGAAAATCGGCGGGGGTCGGGTGGCCGCTTTCGAAATCCTGGGTACCAATCTGCGGGTCAAAGACGCCATCCTCAACGGTGAGTCCGAAGGCAAGACCTTTTATGAAATCATGGAAGTGGGCCGGCCATTCGGCATGACCACCTTCGACGACCACATCGTCGGGCTTTACGAGCAGGGACTGATTACCCAGGAAACCGCTCTGGCCTACGCATCCCACAAGGGTGTGGCCGGTCGCGGCATTGACAAGGTGAAAAGCGCCAGGGGCGAGTCCACCACGGATATCGATAACCTAGAGATAGACCGCCATTACGACAAAGCCTGATTTCCGCAAGTCTGTCGCCTGCGTGACGGAAAGGATCGGTTGGAAAACCATGGAAATAATCTGTGAAAGCTGCCAGAGTAAATTCAGGATTGGCGATGAAAAGCTGCCCAAGGATAAAACGGCATTCCTTAAATGCCCCAAATGCCAGAATCGGATCAGTGTCCCGCCTTCGGCCAAGGACCCGGACGGCACCGACCAGCCGGAGGTCGACGAGGATTTCTTTTCGTTCGATGAGGATGAAGGCGACGGCTACGACGCGTCGGACAAGCCTTTCGACTTTGTGGAGGAAGAGGGCAAGACTGCGCTTCTGTGCGAGTCCGATCCCATGATTACCAAGGCCATCACGCCGGTTCTGGACGTTCTCGAATACCATATCACAGAAGTGAAAAACAGCCGTGAAGCCCTAAAAACCATGCGTTACCACAGCTACGACCTTATCGTGGTCAACGAGTATTTTGATGCCAAAGACCCGGACGCCAACGGGGTGTTGATTTACCTGGAACGCCTCCATATGTCCGTCCGCCGAAATATCTTTCTGACCCTGATCACTCGCCGCTTTCGAACCATGGACAACATGGCGGCTTTCCAAAAGAGCGTGAACATGATTGTGAATGTGGACAACATCGCTGATTTCGATAAGATTCTGAGACGGGGAATGGCCGACTTCGGCATTTTCTATCAGGCATACAAGGACTGCCTCGCCTGATGCATTCAGCCCCACACAACCGGTTCACCGGTTTTTTATAACAGGACAGCATGAAACGCACCGCAAAATATACCTGCACGGAATACCGTCAAGAGATGATTCTGCTGGGCTTGAAGCGCCGACTGGCGGACCCGATGCTGCCGGACGCCCAACGGGTGCATGTCGCCGAGAAAATTCGTGAACTGGAGCGGCAGATGGGGATGGATTGACCTGTGGCCGCCACCGTTCATCAATTTGGCGATCATCTTTTCCTGGTCGTTTTGAAACCCCCCATCAGCGGTTTTCAGGACTTCATCGGCGCCTGGCTGGTGGCCGGGCCGGAAGCGATCTATCTGGTGGACGTCGGGCCGGCGGTGACTGCGGACCAACTCATCCAGGCAATCACCGCTCTGGGTGTCGATCGCCTGGATTATATCTGTCTGACTCACATCCACATCGACCATGCCGGCGCCGTTGGCCACCTGGCCAGACGATTTCCAGGTACACCGGTGGTGTGCCACCCCAAAGGCACCCCCCACATTATCGATCCTGAACGCCTGTGGCAGGGCACGGTAAAGACCCTGGGAGAGACCGGCCGCGCCTACGGCCCGATGTTGCCGGTGGACCCATCCTGGATCGCCACCGAATCCCAACTGGCATCAGCGCCCTTTCACTTGCTGGACACGCCCGGCCATTCACCACACCATTTTGCCATTTCCACCGACAGCTGTCTGTTCGCCGGAGAAGCCGCCGGTGTGTTCCTACCACTGCCTTCGGGAGACATCTATCTGCGTCCGGCAACCCCGCCCCGCTTTTTTCTGGAAACCTCGCTGTCGAGCATCGACCAGCTCATGGCCACCCGTTCCGAGACCCTGTGCTACGGACACTTCGGCATGCGCAAAGACGGGTTGCGCATGCTGGTCAGGCATCGGCAGCAACTGCTTTTCTGGGAAAAGCGCTTGGCCGCCGAAACCGCCGGGGGGGGCATGGATTCAGCGGATTTTGCGAACCGGTGGGTTGACCTGCTTCTGGCGGAAGATCCGTTGCTCAAAGGATTTTCACAACTGGCGCCCGAGGTTCAGGTGAGAGAGCGTGGCTTTCTGCGCAACAGCGTCAAAGGCTTTGCCGGTTATCTCGCCGGCCTGGAGTAGGCTCAATTTCAAATTTTCAATGACGGATTAAGAACTCATAATTGTTCTTCCAGGCTGTCGCTGATGATGCGAAGCCCCTCCAGGGTAAGGGAAGACTCGATCTTTTCGATACTCTCGGCCACATTGGCCATTAGGGGTGCCAGGCCACCCGTGGCCAGCACCATGGGCACGGTGTCCATCTGTGCCTTTATGCGGCCCACAATTCCGTCGACCAGACCCGCGTAGCCGAAAATGATTCCTGATTTGATGCTGCCGGCGGTATCCTTGCCCACCACCGTGTCCGGTCGCTCAAAGATTTCCACCCGCGGCAGCTTGGACGCTTCACGGAACAGGGCCTCGGAGGCGATCATGATGCCCGGGCTGATGGCGCCCCCTAAATATTCCCCCTTTTCTGATACCACATCGAAGGTCGTGGCCGTTCCGAAATCGATGATAATGAGGCTTTTGCCGTATTTGTGGTAGGCGGCCACGGAATTGACGATACGATCCGCCCCCAACTCCGATGGATTGTTGATTAATATGGGCATGCGCCTATAGGAACGGGCATCTATCCACACTGGCGCGTGGCCCAGGTATTTGCGGCAAAATGAGTCCAAAATGGTCACCATGGGTGGCACGACACAGGAGATCACGGTTTGCCGGATGGCTCCGGCATCGATACTGCCGATGGCGAACAGGCTGGTGACGATGACGTTGAACTCGTCTTCCGTTGTTTTTCGCTCCGTCCGGATTCGCCAGTCCTTGACCAGCGTATCATTCCGATAGATCCCCATGACCGTATTGGTGTTCCCCACATCGATGACAAGCAGCATAGCCACCTCCACCCTATTGGCTGATGGTTACCGAAAAATGCTCCGGAGTGACCCGGACGAGAGTGGTTCTGACTGGGAGGTTGATGGCGGCCTTAAGGGAGTGGCTCCCTGTCGTCAGATCGCTCAGATCCACGGTGACGGCGAAGGCCGGGTTGGTTTCGATCGTTTTGACGATGGCCTCAGGGCCCTTGATCGTCAATGTGATGGCGTCGGGGTGGATCCTACTTCCTGCTGAGGCCCCCTTGATCGATACCGGTATGCTTTCCAGCACCCGCGTGATGATACGTTCCTTTATCTCAACGTGTGCCACCACAAAGCGAATGGGCGGCTCTACCGCAATGGCTTCCGGCAGATTCAGCGGCACCTCTTTTTTAAAGGATTCCGAAGCGTCCTCCAGGTTGATGGATCGGGTTTCGACCGTGTCGACGCCGGCCAGCATGGTCGCCGTACCTTTGAGAAGGATGCGGTTAGGTTGAAGGGAAACGGCCGCCACCGCAAATCCCGGCGCTGGCTGTCCCTCCAGTATCGCAATGACCTCCGCCGTCTTTTGGGACACCGGTTCCAGTCTGATGGTCAACGACGGGGTTAACAGGGATTTAAGGGTTGCCCCTTTGGGCAGGCCGACATCCGCCGAATGCACCGTCAGGGTGTGGGTGCCTTCGCCCAGACCGGACAGGTCCACCAGGCAAAAGGTCTCCTTGGCATTGATCGTTTGGAGGCTGGAAGCGGTGTCTGAAACCAATAGCCGGACCGAATGGCGCGGGGCGTCCATCAACAGCAAGTCGTCGGAAAGGTTGTTGAAAGTGACGGCAATGGCGATTTCCCGCTCATGTTTTTCGGTCCGGGAAATCAGGGCCACGGTCCCCGCGCCCAGAAGCACAGAGAGAATCGCCAGCCGGATCCAGGCACCGTGTACGCGTCTATTTGAAGAGGCGGATGATGTCATGGGGATCACACGGATGTGATGGCGTTGACTATCGCAAGGGTGGCGCGGGTTCGAGCGACATCATGAACCCGGACAATGTGGACGCCTTTCATGGCTGCGGCCGCTACGGCTGCCTGGGTACCCCGGGCCACGTCCGCCGAAAGCGGATCCGCGTCTTTTTGAGACGGATCTTTCAACAGTTGGCGGATGAACATCTTGCGCGACGGGCCGACCAGCAGCGGGGCGGCAAGCTCGTGAAAGCGATCTAGGTCACGGATGAGTTGAAGGTTGTGGCCAATGGTTTTGCCAAACCCGATTCCCGGGTCTAGGATGATGGCAGACCGCTCCACGCCAGCGGCCACTGCCCGGTTCATGGCATCGGAGAGAAAGGTCTTGATGTCGGTGATAAGGTCCTCGTAGATCGGTTTCATCTGCATTGTTTTGGGTGTGCCTTTCATGTGCATGAGGATAATCGGCACCCGGCATCGGGCAGTCGTGGCGGCCATCTCCGGATTGGTTCGAAGGGCGCTGACATCGTTGATCATGGTCGCCCCGGCGGCCACGGCCTGCCGGGCAACCGTTGCTTTGGTGGTGTCAATGCAGATGGGAATGGCCACCTGGCCTGCCAGGCCTTCGATTACCGGCAACACACGATCCAACTCTTCTGATTCGCTCACCGGATCTGAAAACGGGCGTGTGGATTCTCCGCCGATGTCCAGGATATCCGCTCCCTCTTCAACCAAATGCATGGCCTGGGAGATGGCTCGGTCTGGTGAGAAAAAACGGCCGCCATCCGAAAAAGAGTCGGGGGTGACGTTGACAATGCCCATGACCAGCGTCCGCCGCCCCAACGTCAGGGTTCGTGATCCGCAGGTGATTGTGTATGATGACATGGCAGCGCTCATTTGCGTCGTCGGGGTTGGGTCGTGTGATTTCCCTTGGCACCGTGATGATCCCGGTCTCCATCCGGCGCGCTATGACTGCTCACTTTTTCCGCCCGAATCCGCCTCCTGCGGTGGGCTGCCGTGGGAATGGCCCGCCTGCGCTGCAGCCGCGTCCTCTGTCGTCGTCGCTTCGTTTGCCGCCGGCGCTGACGGGGCGGTTTCATCCTGGGCTTCTTCCTTGTCGGTGGGTTTATCCGGAAGCTTAATACCCGGCCGCACCTGACGGATGATTTCATCCAACTCGGCGCCCAGGATGGTTTCTTTTTCCAGCAGCTGTTCGGCCAGTTTGT
This sequence comes from Desulfosarcina sp., assembly GCA_018224455.1. Lineage (GTDB taxonomy): Bacteria > Desulfobacterota > Desulfobacteria > Desulfobacterales > Desulfosarcinaceae > Desulfosarcina. The sequence continues at coordinate 4,687 of JAGTUY010000059.1, read as the reverse complement.
GCAGTACATCGACGTATTCGGTCAATACGGCCTCGGCACGCTCGTAGGAGCGCATGACCAAGCGATTGACCTCCGAATCGATTTTCCTGGCTGTCTCTTCCGAGTAGTCGCGGTGCTGGGCGATTTCCCTGCCCAAAAACACCTGTTCTTCATCTTTGGCAAATGAGAGGGGTCCTAATGTCTCACTCATGCCCCAACTGCGGATCATCTGCTGGGCCAGTTCCGTGGCTTTTTTGATGTCGTTGGATGCACCGGTGCTGATGCGTTTGAAAATGATCTCTTCGGCCACCCGTCCACCGAAAGCGATAGACAGTTCGGCCTCCAGCTGATCCTTGTACCGAAAGTCACGCTCTTCCGGCAGGAACCAGGTTACTCCTGCGGCCCGCCCCCGGGGGATGATGGTGATCTTGTTGACCACGTCGGTGCCGGGGATGAATCGGGCCACCAGGGCATGGCCGCCCTCATGGTAGGCCGTGGTCAGCCGGTCTTCCTCCCTGATCACCTTGGATTTTCTCTCGAGACCCATGTAGACCTTGTCCTTGGAGTCTTCGAAATCAACCATGTCCAGCCGTTCCTTGTCCCGCTTGGCAGCCAGCAGGGCGGTTTCGTTGACCAGGTTCTCCAGGTCGGCGCCGGAAAATCCGGGGGTGCCTTTGGCAAGCACCACCGGATCCACGTCTGAAGCGATGGGGGTGCGCTTCATGTGCACCCGCAGGATCTTCTCTCGACCCTTGATGTCCGGCAGCGACACCACCACCTGACGGTCGAAGCGCCCGGGGCGCAGCAGGGCCGGGTCCAGTACATCAGGACGGTTGGTGGCGGAGATGAGAATGACGCCTTCGTTGGACTCGAATCCGTCCATCTCCACCAGCAGCTGGTTCAGGGTCTGTTCCCGCTCGTCATGGCCTCCGCCCAGCCCAGCGCCGCGGTGGCGTCCGACCGCATCGATTTCGTCAATGAAAATGATGCAGGGTGCGTTTTTCTTGCCCTGTACGAAAAGATCCCTCACCCGGGAAGCGCCCACGCCGACGAACATTTCAACAAAATCGGAGCCGCTGATGCTGAAGAACGGAACCCCCGCCTCACCGGCGATGGCCCGGGCCAGCAGGGTTTTGCCGGTCCCCGGGGGCCCCATGAGCAGAACCCCTTTGGGAATGCGCCCACCCAATCGTGTGAATTTTTTCGGGTCTTTCAGGAAAGCGACGATTTCCTCCAATTCCTCCTTGGCTTCATCGATGCCGGCAACGTCCTCGAAGGTCACTTTTTCCTGCTGGTCGGAAAGCAGGCGGGCTCTGCTCTTTCCGAAGGACATGGCTTTGCCGCCGCCACTTTGCATCTGGCGCATGAAGAAAATCCACACGCCGATGAGTACGATCATGGGGAACCAGGAAACCAGAACCGACATGTACCAGGGAGATTCGGTCGGCGGTTTGGCAATGATGGTTACCCCCTTGTCCTTCAACCGCTGAATCAAGGCGGGATCCTGGGGCGCAAAAATTTTAAAATTGCTGCGGTTGAGGTCGGTAACCCGGATCTCTTGGCCTTGTATGGTGACTTCTGACACCCGGTCGGCCTCGACCATTGCCAGGAATTCCGAGTAGCTGATGTCGTTTTGCGCGAGCTGCTGCTGATTGAACAGATTGTAGAGCATGACCATCATCAAGGTGATGACCAGCCACAGGGCCAGGTTTTTGTAAAATGGATTCAAAAGCGGTTTCCTCCTAAAATAGTTCAAGTACGCGAAACAGTTTCCTGATTTTGATTTAAAATCATATTAACCATCATCGCGTGTCAATCAAGAAAATTTCAACCCTCAGGACCTGAGCGGTTGCCGTCGTTACTTTAACGTGTTCATCAATGCGATGTCCCACCAGCCAGATGATGCGCTGTCTGTCCATCAGCACTGGAGCCATGACCCGGGTCTGGCGAGGGATTCGGTGATCGACGAAGAATTTTTTCAATTTTTGGGAGCCGCTGGCACCTAAGGGGGTAAACCGGTCACCGGGAACCGCGGGGCGTACCGTCAACGGAAGGGCTATCCGGCCTAAATCGAAATGGGCCTGGTTCCGGTCAACATCGACCCAACGCGGCAACTGGTCTGGCCGGCAGGTGGAAAACCGAAGGCCGATACCCATTGTCTTGATTTCGATGGTTGCGGGAAAAGGCGTGTAAATTTCGATCGCTGGTGCCGGCTTTCCTTCAACTGCCGGTTCGACGGCGCGCCGGCAACAGCTGCCCGCCAACGTCAGCGTCAGTCGATCATCGGCTCGACGGGCGCGGATACCGCCGGGCAGATGAAGCGCTTTGATACCGCCGCCGTCCGTCAACAGGTGCAACACGGAATGGACGTGGGCGAAGGTGATCCGTTGCAGGGTGCCGCTGAGATCCGCCAAGGCCTTTCGGACCAGGCGGCGGGCCAGGGCAGGATGCGCCTGACTGACGGTTTCGGCAGAGAGCGTGAGGGTTCCTTTCGCTCGCACAAGCAAGGCTTTTTTGTACTCGGCAGCCGTTATCCCCTCGATCCAATCCTCCTCAGTTCTCATCACCTCAGCCAGCTGATTGAGGTTCGCTTCGATGCGTGGGTTGTAATCGGATGCCAACAGTGGCAGCAAATGATGCCGGATGCGGTTGCGCACAAAACGAAGGTCATTGTTTGATGCATCTATGACACTGGGGATACCCGCTTGGGCAACAAAAGTTTCAATCTGTGAGCGACTGGCATTGATCAGGGGCCGGATGATGCATGCTTGCCGCACCGGCGTGATGCCCGAAAGCCCGCGTGGACCGGTCCCACGCAACAGGGCCATGAGCATCTGTTCGGCGTTGTCATTCGACTGGTGGCCCAGCGCCAGCTTATTGTAGCCGGCATTGGACATGGTCTTTCTGAAAAACGCATAGCGAACCCGACGGGCGGCCTCTTCCAGGGAGAGCCCCAGTTTTTCTTTTACCTTTAATACCTGGCAACGGGAAACGTGGAAGGGAAAATGTAAGCTTTGGGCCGCTTGACGCACCACTTCGGAATCCCTGTCTGCCGATGCTCCCCGCAGGCAGTGGTTCAGATGGGCTACGCCCAGCCGGATTTCCAAATCGGGTGCCAGTCGGCTCAGCAGGTGGAGCAGTGCCATGGAATCCGGTCCGCCGGAAACTCCCACCAGCACCCGATCTCCCGGATCCGTCATATGATGGGCGGCCAGCGTCTGTTCAACCGTGGCCAGAAGGACCGTCGTCTCAGATGGTGTTGAGAATCGTGGCATGGATCAGTTCGGCGTTTTTCCGATCCCAGTAGCCGACATAACCACTTCTGACAGCCACTTCGGTCATGTCGTAGCGCACGGTGCGGATGCTTACCCTCACCGGGGAACCGTCGCTCTGGCGCGCCTTGATGGTGGTTTTGCTGCCCGTCTGGGTTTTCTCTTCGATAGTGATCTTCAGGTAATCCAGACTCTGGAAGGTTGCATTTTCGGTCTGGGTAAAGTCATTGGCGTAGGAGCGGATCAATTCTCCTTTGACCCAGGTGTAAACCCCGGCTCCTGCTCCGGCACCAACAACGATAGCCGCACAGCCTGCCGTGAAAAGCAGAGCAACCAGTAAAGTAATCGCAGTAGCGATTCGTGCCATTATCGGTTCCTCCAAATTTGTTGAGGGGGGCTTAGCAAGTTGCAGTCCTTGATCTATTGCATGACCAAAGGGAAGTCAATACCGCAGACTCAACAGGGTGATCGATGGCAATGGGTTTTTCGAAAAATCAATTGTAAAAGATCTTCACTTATCTCTTGATCAAGGGGCAGTGATCATACTATAGGGGCACCGGTTGTGCTAGGCGGGGAGCCAGCGGTGCCCTACACCCGAAATCCGCTTCATGCGGGGCTGAATCCCCCCTTTAGGGTTAATCCCGAGAAAATCAGGTCATTTTGGCCGGCCGCCGCGCAACAGACGGTCTCGAACCTCGTCAGGTCCGGAAGGAAGCAGCGATAAGGGATGCGGTTTGTGTCGTGGATCGATCCCGGTCATGTTTTGGCTCAGATTTTTCGGATCAGCTCGACGGGGGGTGCACAACCATCTCATCTATCCTGCAGCGCGGTCCTGCCTTTTGATTGATCCAACCCATCAGATTTACAATTAATTATTAATAGTTGGAGAAGGCCAAACCGGTCCTTGACAAGCTACCATCTGGTCTTATTTTTTGTCAACTTCGCGGATCCGGTCGGCGTCAACGGCTTACCATTCAAGCTTTTCGGGTGGACCTGACACCCACCGGTCGCGAGGATAGGGAAATCCAGTGAAACCAGGAGACACAGGAGCTGATGGCACAAAAGAAAAAAATTGTGATTGAGGACGAGAACCATAAAACAACGCACGAACCCCCATCAATACCTTCGAACCCAGACGACGCGGACGATGAACTGCCGTTTAACGCTGATTCGCCAACGGATGTTGAAGAAAAATTGGCGGCAGCGGAGGCTAAAGCCAGTGAAAACCACGACCGCATGCTTCGGATGGCCGCTGAACTTGACAACTATAAAAAGCGGGCTGCACGGGAACTGGACGATATTAAAAAATACGCTACCGAAAACCTGATTCGGCAGCTGCTTACGGTTGTGGACAATTTAGAGCGGGCTATTGCCTCGGCCGCTTCAGAGAATGAAAGTGGTCAGAGTCTGGTTGACGGTGTCGCCCTGACACTGGC
>JAGTUY010000058.1 GCA_018224455.1 Desulfosarcina sp. | reverse complement strand
GGAACTAAGACGCAGAAAGCAAGCTCAATAATTGTTGGTGGGGGTTCAAAGCAGGTCGGCTGCTCGGTTGCAATGATACGACTCAGATCATCCCTTTTTTCCGGTAGAGCCTGACCAGAGTGGTGTCTGTGGCACTTACAAAAAGAATCCCTTTTTCAGTCATCAAGCTCATGTTTGGCCCGCAATTGACCGCAGGCGGCACCGATGTCCCGGCCCTTGCTGTGGCGGACCATCACCGTGTAATGATGCTCGGCCAACAATTCCTGGAACCGGCTGATCCGGGAGGGGTCCGGTCGCTTGAAGTCGCTGCCCGGGTGCTCGTTGAAGGGTATCAGGTTGATCTTGGCCCTGATGGGTCGCAGCAGTTTGACCAATCGTTCGGCGTCGGCCGTGCTGTCGTTGACGCCTTTCATCAGGATATATTCGAAGGTAATCTTTCGCCGGGGCGGCAAGGGATAGCGCCGGCAGGCCGCCATCAGGTCGGCGATGGGGTACTTGCGGTTGATGGGCATCAGCCGGTTGCGGGTGTCGTCGTCAGCGGCGTTGAGGGAGACGGCCAGGTTCACCTGGGTGTCTCGCCCCAGGTCCGCCATTTCCGGGACCAGCCCCGCCGTGGACACGGTGACCCGCCGCGTGGAGATCTTGAGGCCCCAATTCCCGTTGGTAATCGTTTCCAGGGCCTGGACCACATTTTCATAGTTGGCCAGCGGCTCTCCCATGCCCATGAAGACGATGTTGGTCAGGGGCATCCCGCCTTGGGCATTTACCTGATGGAGGACATCACGCACCTGCGAGATGATCTCTCCGGCGGACAGGTTGCGCAAAAACCCTCCCTTGGCCGTCATGCAGAACCGGCACCCATGCCTGCACCCCACCTGGCTAGAGATGCACAGGGTGAAATGGTCCTTTTCGGGGATAATCACCGTTTCGATGTGAAGGCCGTCTCGCAGCCTGAACAGGAGTTTGCGGGACCCGTCCTGCGAGATCGCCTCGTTTTCCACCTGCAGGCGGGGATTGACGAAGGCCGCCTCCAGGTTCGCCCGCAGTGGTTTTGCGAGGTTGGTCATGTCGTCAAACCGGTCGGCCTGGTGCAGGTAGACCCACCGTAATATCTGATCGGTGCGAAAAGGGCGCCCGCCCCGGTCCTTCAACCAATCGGCCAAGTGCTGCCGGGAAAGGTCTTTGATATCGATTTTACTTGATTCTGCGGCCATGATGTGGGATCCACCTGCCGAGCTCGGTTTACCGGTTCGGCGTTGTCTGGGGGTGTCTGGTCATGCAGGGAACACGGACCTGCCATGCACGTCGATTATACAAGCATACGGGGCCTTTTGGCCTTTTTTTATATATTGACATACCATTTAAAAAAATCTACCTTCAAGGTTTTAGTTGATACGCCGGTAAAAGGTCATGTTTGATTCACTCAGCGACAAGCTAAATTCGGTCTTCAAGCAGCTCAAGGGGCAGGGCAAACTTTCTGAAAAGAATATTGCCGACGGCCTGCGTGCGGTGCGTATGGCACTTTTAGAGGCCGATGTCCACTACCAGGTGGTCAAGCAGCTGGTGGCCGACATCAAGACACGCGCACTTGGCAAGGAGGTCATGGGCAGCCTTACCCCCGGCCAGCAGGTGGTGAAGATCGTCAATGAGTCGCTCACCCAGCTCATGGGAGAAACCCATCAGGAACTGAGCCTGGCCGGTGAAAAACCGGTTGCGGTGATGCTGGTGGGCCTTCAGGGGTCGGGCAAGACCACCACGGCGGGGAAACTGTCGGTGATGCTGCGAAAAACCGGAAAACAACCCTACCTGGTGTCTGCCGACGTATACCGCCCCGCTGCCATCGACCAGTTGAAAAAGCTGGGCGGTCAACTGGGCGTGCCGGTTTTCGATTCCACACCGGACATGGATCCGGTTAAGATCTGCCAGGATGCCCGGGTGGCGGCTCAAAAGGCGGGTTGCGACACCCTTTTGCTGGACACCGCCGGACGGCTTCACATCGATGAAACGCTGATGGATGAGCTGTCGCGCATTCGCACGGCGATGAAGCCCACGGACATCCTGCTGGTGGCCGACGCCATGACCGGCCAGGATGCAGTCAACATCGCCAAGTCCTTTGACGAACGCCTGGACATCGGCGGCGTGGTGCTCACCAAAATGGACGGTGACGCCAGGGGCGGTGCAGCCCTGTCCATCCGGTCGATTACCGGCAAGCCCATCAAGTATATTGGTGTAGGTGAAAAACTCAGCGAACTGGAAGCCTTTCATCCGGATCGCATGGCCTCCCGGATTCTCGGTATGGGTGACGTCCTCACCATGATCGAAAGGGCCCAGGAGGTGGTTGATGAAAAAAAAGCGGTCGAGCTTGAACGGAAGCTGCGCAAAAACCAGTTTACCCTGGAGGATTTCCGCGACCAGATGCGCCAGATTCGCAAAATGGGATCCTTGACGGATATTCTGGGCATGATTCCCGGTATGGGCAAGGTCAAACAGATGAAAAACCTGCAGGTGGACGAAAAGGAGTTGGTCCACATCGAAGCGATCATCAATTCCATGACCCCCCATGAGCGGAATCAATACGGAATTATCAACGGCAGCCGCCGCAAGCGGATCGCCGCCGGAAGCGGCACCCAAGTTCAGGATGTGAACCGCCTGCTCAAAAATTATGCGCAGGTGATGAAAATGATGAAGAAAATCAATAAAGGCGGTATGCGCGGATTGGGCCGCGGCATGCTGCCCTTCTAAAGGAGAACAACAATGGCAGTAAAGATCAGACTGGCCCGGCATGGGGCAAAAAAGAGACCCTTTTACCGGATCGTTGCCGCTGACAGTGACAGCCCCAGGGACGGTCGTTTTCTGGAAAAACTAGGCACCTACAACCCGCTGCAGGATCCGGCACAGGTGGTCTTGGATAAGGATCGGGTCAAATACTGGATCGGCCAGGGTGCCACGCCCAGCGATACGGTCAAAACGATCCTGAAACGTGAAGGTGTTATCGCCACTGCGGAATAACGGATTGCGCCGAACCTGGTTCTCGACCGCAGCAAAGGAGATGAAGCTATGAAAGAGCTGATCAAGTTCATTGCGCAGGAGTTGGTGGATTTTCCCGACCAGGTTTCTGTTGAGGAGATTGAGGGCAACCAGACATCCGTTCTTGAGCTGAAAGTGGCCAAAGCGGATTTGGGTAAGGTGATCGGCAAGCAAGGACGGACGGCACGGGCCATGCGCACCCTGTTGAGTGCGGCGTCCGCCAAAATAAAAAAACGTACGGTTCTTGAAATCATCGAGTAGCCTCGACGGCAGGGACGATCTCGTCATGGTGGGTCGGGTGGTCGGTGTTCACGGCATCCGGGGCAGCCTCAAGGTCCACTCCTATGCCGAATCCCTGTCCGTTTATGAAGCGGAGGAGGGGATCCGGGTTGCACTTCCCGACGGCTCGATTCGGACGATGACCGTCGGGTGGGTGCAGTCACACGGCCGGGTGCTCCTGATGACCCTTGACGGGGTGGCCGACCGCAGTCAGGCCGAAAGCCTGATCGGCTCAACACTGTTCGTGGACAAAGCGTGTCTGCCGGCGCTGGAGGAAGACACCTATTACTGGTCCGACCTGGTGGGGCTGCAGGTCTATGATACCACCGGCGTCCACCTGGGGCGTCTCGACGAGGTCATTCCCACGCCTGGCAACGATATATACGTGGTCAGGGGCAGGCAGGACGGACAGACGAGAGAAATGCTGATTCCCGCCATCGGCGACGTGGTCCTGAAGATCGACCTGGAAGGCAAGACCATGATCGTGGATCCGCCGGAAGGGCTATAGGGTGGCTGATGGAACCATGGATGTCTGTGTACTGACCCTTTTCCCTGAACTGTTTGACCCGTTCTGGAATCACGGCATTATCCGGCGTGCGGTTCAGGGGCAAAAAATCAACCCCGCGACAATTAATATCCGCGACCATGCCAAAGGGCGGCACAGGGTCACGGATGACCGGCCTTACGGCGGGGGTTGCGGCATGGTGATGAAACCGGAACCCCTGGCAGCGGCCCTGGCAGAAGCCAAAAAGGGGATGCCAGCGGCAACGACGCTGCTGCTTTCCCCGCAGGGGAAGCGGTTCGATCAACCCCTGGCTCATTTGCTGGCATGCGAGGATGGACTCATTCTGGTCTGCGGTCGCTACGAAGGCGTGGATGAACGGTTTGTCGACCTGCATGTGGATGGTGAGATTTCCATCGGCGACTTCGTTCTCACCGGCGGTGAGCTGGGGGCCATGGTGGTGATCGATGCGGTGGTTCGGCTGATTCCCGGTGTACTGGGAAATGATGACTCCGCCGGAAGCGATACGTTCTGTGACGGGCTGGTGGAGCATGCCCATTTTACGCGGCCGCCAACCTTTGATGATGAGCCGGTGCCCGACGTGCTGTTGTCCGGGAACCACCGGGAGATCGAGCGTTGGCGCAGGGAAACCGCGCTGATGCGGACGGTCATGAAGCGGCCGGATCTGTTGGCACAGCGGGATTTTTCTCCGCAGGAGCGGGATATACTGGAAAAATGGCGCCGGGACATTGACAGGCTCATCGGGTAAACGGCTGTATGTCGCCCTGATTCACCATCCGGTGATCGACAAGCACGGGGAAACGATCGCTTCGGCGGTCACCAACCTGGACCTGCACGACATTGCCAGGGTGTGCAGAACCTATGGGGTTAACGGCTACTATGTCATCACCCCGCTGAAAGACCAGATGGTGCTCGTGAACCGCATCATTGACCACTGGATCACCGGCGTGGGGAGCACATACAACCCCAATCGACAGCAGGCGCTGGAACTGGTCCGGGTCAAGGCCACCACCGCCGAGATGATCGGTGAAATCACCGAAGCGGAAGGACGTCGGCCCAGAACCGTGGCCACCACGGCCAGACGACGCGAAGGGAGCTTGTCCTACCGGCGGTTGCGTGAAATGCTGGTCGATGCGGCGCCGGTCGTTCTGGCATTCGGCACGGCCTGGGGACTTTCCGACGCGTTCATGGCCGACGCGGATTTCATCCTGGATCCGCTGACCGGGGCGGGAACATACAATCATCTGTCGGTGCGATCGGCGGTGTCGATCATCTTGGACCGGGTGCTGGGCGGAGAAATTTGACGATTACGAATCTACATTTTAAATGATAAACCAATTTCAGGGAGTGATCATGGAAATCATCAAGAACATCGAGAGAGAGCAGCTCCGCATGGATCTGCCCCACTTCAAACCGGGGGACACCGTCACTGTTCACGTGAAGATCCGCGAGGGCAACAAAGAGCGCATCCAGGCCTTCCAGGGCGTTGTGATCAGCCGGAAAAAAGGGATGGCCAACGCGACCTTCACCGTCCGCAAGGTCTCCTACGGTGTGGGGGTCGAAAGAGTCTTCCCGACGAATTCACCCATCATTGACCGGGTCGAAGTGGTCACCCGCGGCCGGGTGCGGCGAGCCAAGATCTACTACCTGCGCAAACTGCGCGGAAAAGCGGCCAGAATCCGGGAGAAACGATTCAAATAAATCGTTGCTACCGCTTACCCCCGCCCTTGGGCATTGCCGCCGGTTTATCGGCAAACCGGCAAACGGTCGGATCACATGATATCAGACCTCTGGGCATTTGAAAAAAAGGCCCGTGACATGGGCCATCAGATCGTTGCAGGCATCGATGAGGCCGGCCGGGGTCCCCTGGCCGGCCCCGTTGTTTCCGCCGCAGTTATCCTGCCAGAGGGTGCCGACCTTCCAGGAATCGACGATTCGAAAAAACTGACGCCGGCCAAGCGCAACCGCCTCTACGACCGTCTGTATACCGTTGCCAGCGCCATCGGGATCGGCGTGGTGGATACGGTCGAAATCGATCGCATCAATATCCTTCAGGCCACGCTGCGATCCATGGCCATGGCGGTGGCCAACCTGCGGCCCGTCCCGGACCACCTGCTGGTCGACGGCATTTTTACCATCGTCTCGGACCTGCCCCAGCAGGCCATCAAAAAAGGGGATTCGCTGAGCATCTCCATCGCCGCCGCCTCCATCGTGGCCAAGGTCACCCGGGACCGTATCATGACCCAGGTGGACGCCCTGTTTCCTGAATTCGGATTCTGCCGGCACAAGGGCTATCCCACCCAGACGCACCGGGCAGCAATCATGCGCCACGGATGCTGCTCCATCCACCGCCGTACGTTCAAAGGGGTGCGTGAGTACCTATAGGCGAACCAAACGATGCTCAACCGACAACAACAATTCGGTAAAAAGAGCGAACGCTTGGCCGCGGAATTTCTGAAACGAACGGGTTACCGTATCCTCGAAACCAACTATCGATCCAAGCTGGGTGAGATCGACATCATCGCCAAGGAGAACGGCACCCTTGTTTTCGTGGAGGTGAAAGCCCGCAACACCAAACGATTCGGCAGCCCCAAAGGCGCTGTTACGCCTGCCAAGCAGCGCAAATTATCCATGGCTGCGCTGGACTACCTGAAACGATCCGGTCAGACTGAGGCCAGCGCCCGTTTCGACGTGGTGGCCATCGATACCGCTGCGGGAAAAATCGACATCGAGGTCGTCAAAAATGCGTTTGCCCTTGCCTACGGATGACCGCGAGCCGGTTCGATGCCCCGGCGGTCTGTATGTGGTGGCCACGCCCATCGGCCATCTGGAGGATATCACCCTGCGCGCCATCAAGACCCTGAATGGGGTGGATCTGATTGCCGCCGAGGATACCCGCCACACCGCTCGTCTGTTGTCCCACTATCGCATTCGTACACCCCTGATTTCCTGCCATGAGCACAACGAACACCAGCGGACCCCGGAACTGATCGACAAGATCCGGTCCGGGGCGTCCGTGGCCCTGGTTGCCGATGCCGGCACGCCGTCGGTTTCCGATCCCGGCTACCGGCTGGTCAGCGCAGCGGTTGAACACGGTCTGAATGTCTTTCCCATCCCGGGCGTGTCGGCGGCGATTACGGGCCTGTGTGC
>JAGTUY010000057.1 GCA_018224455.1 Desulfosarcina sp. | reverse complement strand
GGAAAAAAAGAGAAAGAAGCTAAATTGCCACCAAAGCCCTTGCCAACCTCTTTTTGAGGTCAAGCGGCGGTGGCGCCAAGCCCCCCTCTTTCTATTCCCTCCCGGGTAAAGGAAATCGTCAAATAAGGGAAGAAGAAACGGTAATCTTTTTTTCCCATGATAGGTGAACACTCTCTTTACATATTGCGTAAACGACAGGTGCATGTTGATCGAAGGCGTCCGTATCAAACCTTTTCGATAATCATGGCCATTCCCATGCCGGTGCCACCGCACAGGGTGGCCAATCCGTACTGGATGTCACGCCGCCGCATTTCGTGCAGCAAAGTGGTTACCAGCCGGGTTCCAGTAGCCCCCACCGGATGTCCCAAGGAAATTCCACTACCATTTACGTTGATCGTATCCCGGCGATCAGATAAGTTGAGCCCTTTCTCACATGCCAAATACTGGGCGGCAAAAGCCTCGTTAATTTCTATCAGGCCTATATCCGATAATTTTAATCCAGTTTTTTTCAAGAGTTGTTTCGTGGCAGGAACAGGCCCCCAACCCATGATATCTGGATCAACACCCACAACGCTGAAATCCACGATCCGGGCCATGGCTGTAACGCCCAACTCATCCGCTTTGGCTTTACTCATGATCACAGCCGCCGCGGCACCATCGTTGATTCCCGATGCATTACCGGCCGTAACCGTACCTCCTTTTTTAAAGGTGGGCTTCAATCGTGCGAGTTTTTCAGGCGTAACATCCGCTCGTGGGTGTTCATCCGTGTCCACCACGATTGTTTTGCCCTTACGTCCGGGAACTTCAATGGGAATGATTTCCTCTTTGAACCGCCCCTCCTTAATGGCTGCAACAGCTTTCATGTTGCTCTCATAGGCAAGTTGGTCTTGTTCTTCACGACTGATGTCATATTTCTCGGCCAGATTTTCGGCGGTAATTCCCATGGCAGGACCTACGCCGATAGACGTCACACCGTCCCACATCATATCCCGGACTTCCATATGGTTCATTCGGGCCCCCCATCGCAGGGAATCGATGGTGTAGGGCACGGTGCTCATACTCTCGACACCGCCGGTGAGAAAAACGGAATTGTACCCCTGGCGGATGGCCATCATCCCCTGGGCGATGCTCCACATGGAAGAAGTGCACACCCGCATGACGGTATACGCAGGCACCTCAACCGGAACGCCGGCCTTGATCGCCGTGACCCGGGCCACATTCACCTCGTTTTCGGCACGCTGATAACAGCACCCCCAGCCCACGTCGTCAATCACCGCAGGATCTATCTTCGCACGCTCAATGGCAGCTTTCATGATAGGAACGCCCAGAGGAACGTTTCTCATTTCCCTGAACTGGCCGCCATAGGTTCCAATTGCGCTGCGCACCGCAGATACAATGACCACATCATCCAGATTCATTTTTTTCTCCTTATGGATAAATATAAATCGTTATTAGCGATAATGCTCTTTTACCCGGATTATGAAACCATTCGGTCTTTACCTTTCCAAAAGTCTGCGCGGATGGCCTTTTTGTCAAGCTTGCCCAGATTGGTCAGGGGGATTTCCTCCCAGAACTCCACCGTCTTAGGTGCCATCATACTTCCCTTGCGCTCTTTTACGAAACCGATCAACTCTTCTGCCGTCACAGGCTGCCCTTCCTTGGTGACCACAATGGCCTTTACCTCTTCACCCCATTTTTCATGGGGGACGCCAATCACCGCGGCACCCTTGACGGCGGGATGCTCGAACAGCACATCCTCGATCTCCCTGGGGAAAATGTTGAAACCGCCGCTGACGATCATGTCCTTCTTGCGATCGACGATGTATAAAAATCCTTCATGATCTTTCATGGCAATATCGCCAGTGTAAAGCCAACCGTCTCGAATCGTATCCGCCGTCGCTTCTGGATTCTTGTAGTAACCGCTCATCATGTTGGCACACTTCACCACCACCTCACCCGGCTGGTCATCGGTGACATCGTTGCCTTCTTCATCCACAAGCCGAACCCGAGTGTGCAATGTCGGTCGGCCGGCCGAGCTGAAGATCTGTTTTTCTCTGACCGGATCATCGATGATGTGCTCTTTCCGGGATAGCGCGCTGAGTGCCATGGGGGCTTCCGTCTGTCCAAAAAGCTGGGTGAAAATTGGACCGAAGGTCTCGATGGCTTGTTTGAGCCGCTCCGGGGCGATGGCCGAAGCGCCGTAAATAACATTTTCCAGGCTGGACAGATTATACTTTTTTAGATCGGGGTAATCCAGTAGTACATATACCATGGTCGGCACCAGAAACGTCATGCTGACCCGCTCCTTTTCAATCGTTTCCAAAAGTATTTTGGGATTAAATTGGTCAACGATGACGCAACGCCCATTCCTCAGCAGAACGGGAAGCATGAGACACCCACCGGCATGGGTCAGCGGTGTGGCATAGGCAAAAACCTCGTTCCAACCAAAACCGAATTCCAGCATTTCCATCAGCACGGTGTACACCCATGCCCGATGGGACAGCATGACGCCTTTCGGTTTTCCGGTTGTTCCACCGGTAAAATAGATGCCCGCCAGATCCTCCGGATCGATCGCGACCGCCTCGACATCCGGCTGATGATCATG
>JAGTUY010000056.1 GCA_018224455.1 Desulfosarcina sp. | reverse complement strand
TCCTTTCAGAATATGGCTGAGATTAGCTAAAGTTATTCGCCTATTTTGATCCAAATTATTGATGTTCATTTTATAAATTAACTGAAATCCATTCTGGTTCAATGATAATCTTAAATAACCATGGCACGACTTTATCCAAAAAACTTTAATCCCATTACGAAGTCCTCCGCTGAGCAGAAACTCTTTGATTTTTTTGAACAGGAATTTAGCTTGGACGCTAAGGAAAACGGACCCGCCTGTGCTCAGATAAATTGACCCACCGTGTGCGCACCTCTTTTCTTCCACTGGGATACAATACGCAGGAGTGCTCTTGTTTGAGTGTTGGACAAAGGTACTCTGGATTTCAGAAAATCATTTGGGAGGGACTTATTTTTCCGCCGTATCGTTTGCCGGTACCCTGAGTGAAGGGCCATCGATGCGGATGGTGATGCATCTGTGTTTGAGACGATCCAGGAGGGCGTCAACGAGGGGTTTTTTCTGGAACAGGTCGTACCATTTTGGGTAGTCGAGGTTGGTTGTAATAATTGTGGACACTTTGCCGTAACGTTCCCCCATCAGCTTGAAAAAACTGTTGACCTGTTCGGACCTGAGGGTGAGATAGCCGAGTTCGTCGATCAGCAGGACGGGGTAGTTGCACAGCCGCTTGATGAGCTTGGGGGTGGATCTGTCCGCCAGTGATGCATACATCTCATCAAGCAAATCCTGGCCATGATAAAACCGGCCTCGATATCCGTCGATGAGCGCCTGGCGCAGCAGGCCGATGGCCAGGCCTGTCTTTCCGGTTCCGGGATTGCCGATAAAGACGATATTCTCGGCCCGGTCAATAAATGCCAGATCCGCCAGCCCCATGATATGCGATTTGTCGATGGCGGGCTGTCGGTCAAACGGGAAGGTTTTCAGGGTCCAGTCATAGGGGATTTTTGCCTGACTGAGCCGGTAGTTCATGCTGCGCTGCTGCCGCCATGCCTTTTCTTCACACAAGAGCCGCCACAGCACCTGCGTTGTGGCGAACCCTTCTTTATCCGCCTCTTCAAGCTCGCGATCGAGCACGTCGGCCATGCCGGCAAGGCGCAGTTCAATGAGCAATTGACGGAGTTTTTCGCGCATCACTCGTCCGGGGCCAGATCAAAAAAGTCGCCGGCTACAAATGTGAGGATCAAATTTTCAAGCCGAACGAGATCATACAATCCATATTTCAGCGCCTGCTCGATGGCTTTTCTGAACGCGTCGGCCGGATAGGTGCGTTTCAGTTCGAGCAGCGTTTTGAGCTTTCGCCTGCCGATGCCTCGGGTCCGTTTTTTCAAACCGGCCACATATCGATCCAGGCTCGGGCAGCAGCCCATGAGCGCCCGCTGCTCGTCTGAGCAGAGTTTTTTGCCCTTTAATCGGTGGATCGGCGGATGGTGCCCCTTGGCGGTGATCTTGCCATCCCTTTTGTCGATCAGCCGCGGATGATCGGCAATGCTGCGATGGTTGCGGTAAACTTCGATGCGATCGAAGCTTTTGAGCACCTCGACCTTCTGCCCGCAAAACCTTTCGGGAACGGAGTACCGGTTGGTATCCACCGTCACAAACCCGGACATATCCACAACCCGCACTGCCGCTTTGTAGACCGGCGGGATATGCGGCGGAAGGGCGCTCAGATGAGGCTTTTCCATCACATAGACGGCATCAGGGCTCATGCGGCCCAATGAGCGTTTGGGTTTTGGATTGGCGACGGTGTCGCACCATTTTATCGCACGCCGGTTCAGCTCATTCCAGCCCGTGAAGGTCCGGCCGGCCAGGAAATTGTTCTCGATATACCGAAAATTTCTTTCGACTTTGGCCTTTCGGTCGTGGTCTTTGATGCGGTGGGCGATGAATGTTGTATTGAAAATCCGGCCGAAAGCTGCCATCTCCGGGGCCATTGTCGCGTCTGAACCGCTGCCGTGGGCAATGATGACGCTGGTGTTGTCGATCACACACCGACGGCAGGCGCCCTCCATGTATTTGAAGGCTTCGGTGAGAAAGACCCTGGCTTCAAACCGCGTGAACCGCGGATAGTACTGAACGAAGATTTTCCGGCTGTATCCCAGGGTCAGGCTTGCGCATTGGGCCGTTATTTTTTTTCCGTCAAGGATCAATGGGTGGGGTGATGTGTCGTGCTGCATCTCCTCACCCGGTGCAAAGGCATAGGTGCCGGCCCGTTTGGTTCTTTTCTGTTCACGCAGCTCAAGTGCTCTCACCATCCGGGTCAGGCTGCTGTAAGGCACCTGCCGGCCGTATTGCTCATGCAGCACCTGCTGGATGCGCACCACATTTTGTTTGCATGGGCCAAAGAGCTTTTGAACAACCGCTTCGATCGGCTCATACTTGCCGGCCTTTGCCTTGATCTGTCGCCCGTTGATCACCCGGCGGACCGTGTTGCGGGATACCTTCAACAGGCGGCTGATATGACGGATCGTGCATCCGCTGCGGTGCAGCGATACGATGCTCTGGCGTTTTTCAGGGGTGATCATGGGCCGCCTTCTCGATGGATTGCCTCAATTGTCGCCACAAAACGCCCGCATCATTAACCCCCGCCAACAGACGTTGCCGATCCTGGCGGCTCTGACCGGTATAAAGGACTTTTGGTACGGCGTCGGCTAAACCATGCAGACAGGATTTGAGGG
>JAGTUY010000055.1 GCA_018224455.1 Desulfosarcina sp. | reverse complement strand
TATATTCACCGAAATCCGGTGAGAGCCGGTATTGTGGAAAAAACCGATTATTATCAATGGTCCAGCCACGAAGGTTATTTATCCTTCTCTAAAAAATGGATCTGGCTGCACAAGCAGTTCCTGCTATTATGTTAGCCAGGTAGGCCCTATTTCTGAGGGCCGCCCTTAATTTCTGAACTTCAGTTCCTCCGCGTCCGCTATTTGGCAGCCCCGTCGCATTTCAACAAATGACCGATAGCGCTTGCGCGCCGCGCCGGCCTTTTTCCCAAAATTCCGCAGCACTACGTACCAGTTTTGCCAAGCTTGATCGTAAGAACCCATCATGTAGGCGTCTTCCTGGCAAAGGATGGATTTTGATGTAAAGCGCCGGGGCAGTCTATGCGTCATTTACGAGGCATGCAGGGGTCAGCATCAGGTCGACCTGCAGCCGTCACGTTTATGAGTTAAGGGCCCCTTTACTTCCCTTCCTCTTAAAATTACTTAAATATTAAAAATAAAAAAAGTAATAGCTAAAAATTGACATACGGAAAAAACGAATTATGGTTGGTTCATTAAAATTAAACACGGGCCCGGCAAGGCGCCCGAATATCAGGAGGAACAGAAAATGAGCAAAACCATCGGAATCGATCTTGGAACTACCAACTCCTGTGTGGCCATCATGGATGGCGGCGACGCACGGGTGATCACCAATGCCGACGGCGGCCGCACCACACCGTCGATGGTGGCTATTTCCAGCAGCGGCGAGCGCCTGGTGGGTCAGATCGCCAAACGCCAGGCGGTAACCAACCCGGAGAACACGGTCTTCGGCGTCAAGCGGCTGATCGGGCGCAAATACGACGCCGGCGAGGTGGTCAACGACAGGAAAAACCTGCCCTATGCGGTAACCCCGGCGGAAAACGGGGATGTGCGCATTTCCCTGAAAGGGCGCCAGTACAGTCCGGCGGAGATTTCGTCCTTCATCCTGGCGGATTTGAAAAAGTCGGCCGAAGCCTACCTGGGCGAACCGGTCACCGATGCGGTGATTACCGTACCGGCCTATTTCAGCGACAGCCAGCGCCAGGCCACCAAGGATGCGGGTAAGATCGCCGGATTGAACGTCAAGCGCATCATCAACGAACCCACGGCGGCATCGCTGGCCTATGGGCTGGACAAGAAGAAGGAAGAGAAAATTGCCGTATTCGATTTGGGCGGCGGTACCTTCGACGTCTCCATCATGGAAATCGGCGACGGGGTCTTCGAAGTCAAAGCCACCAACGGCGACACCCACCTGGGCGGCGAGGATTTCGACCTGCGACTCATCGACCATCTGGCCGCTGAATTTAAACGGGAGCAGGGCATCGACCTGCGTGGCGACAAAATGGCGCTTCAGCGGCTTAAAGAAGCGGCGGAAAAGGCCAAAATGGAGCTTTCCAGCGCCATGGAGACGGATATCAACCTGCCGTTCATTACCGCAGACGCCACTGGGCCCAAACACCTGAACATCAAGATGACCCGGGCCAAGCTGGAATCCCTGGTGGAAGACCTGCTGGACCGCTTGGAGGGTCCCTGTCGCACGGCCATGCAAGATGCCGGTTTTTCCACAAGCGACATCGACGAGGTGATCCTGGTGGGCGGCATGACGCGCATGCCGGCGGTGGTGCAGCGGGTGAAGCATCTTTTCGGCAAGGCGCCCAGCAAGGGCGTCAACCCCGATGAGGTGGTGGCCATGGGCGCTGCTATCCAGGGAGCCGTGCTGGAGGGAGACGTCAAAGACGTATTGCTGCTGGACGTGACCCCGCTCTCCCTGGGCATCGAAACCCTGGGCGGCGTGATGACCCAACTGATCGAAAAGAACACCACCATCCCGGCCCGCCAGAGCCAGGTCTTCTCCACGGCCGAGGACAACCAGCCGGCCGTAACGGTTCATGTGCTTCAAGGGGAGCGCAAGATGGCGGATGGCAACAAGACGCTGGGCCGCTTCGAACTCACCGGCATCCAACCGGCACCGCGGGGGGCGCCCCAGATCGAGGTGACCTTCGACATCGACGCCAACGGCATCGTGGAGGTGTCGGCCAAGGATCAGGCGACGGGCAAGCAGCAGAGCATTCGGATCACCGCGTCCTCAGGCCTCTCCAAAGCGGAGATCGACCGACTGGTGAAGGATGCCGACATGCATGCCGATGCCGACAACCGCAAGAAAGCGCTGGTGGATGCCAAAAACGCCGCCGATGCACTGATCTACGCGACGGAAAAAACCCTCAAGGAGATGGGGGCCAATGTCGACGGCAGCCTGCGTATGGAGATCGACGACGCGGTGTCCAACCTGAAACAAGCGCTGAAAGGCGACGACGCTGCAGCAATCAGGCAACTGACGGATGTGCTTACCCGCGCGTCCCACCGGCTGGCCGAGTCCATGTACCAGCAACCGGGCAGCCCCCATGGCGGCGGGCCGCAGACAGGCCAGGGTGCCGCCGGAGGGCGGGCCGGCGCAAAGGCATCTGGCGACGACGATGTGGTGGATGCCGAGTACCAGGAAGTGGCCTAGTCGACATCTCAAAAAAAAGATGCGATTCGTGAAGCGAAGCGTGACTATAGGACAACGTCGAGCATCTGCTCGGCGTTGTCCATTTGAAAAAATTTTTGCAGTTTCCATGGGGATCTTCCGTTTGCGTTGATAAATATGTGTATAAGCCGACCACGTCCGGCGGGAACGACACCCTTACCATGGCCAAATTGGCCGGCACCTGGCGTATCAGGGTCGATGTTCCCGGTAGTAATACCGACGATTACTACATCGATGTCACCCTAAACAGCAGTGGTTCTCTATCCACCATCGAGTATTACAATGGGGATGTCTTAGACTCAGCAACGGGCACATGGTCCTACAACAGCACAGGAGATCATGCGAGTGAAGACAAAAGGACAAGTTACCATTCCCCAGGGTATCCGCGAGTAAATTAATGAGAGGTGTTCTGCTTGATTCGAATGGCATTCCGTTTAAGTTCGTTCCGCCTACCCAGCCATCAGGATCGTCCGGCGGGAATAAAATACATCTCTGTACTTCTGTTTGCGCATCGTATCGAGAAAGCTGACATCAATCAACCGCTCCCATTCCGCAAAAGCCGCCTCCAACCTGCCCAGGACCATGGTGACGGCTGCGGAT
>JAGTUY010000054.1 GCA_018224455.1 Desulfosarcina sp. | reverse complement strand
GGGTTTTAAGGTTTTTCACCCGCAGCAGCGGTTGTCTCCCGTTAACCTCGCCCATAGCCCTATATGTAACCTTTTCCTTCCCCGCCCCGGAGTTTAGGATCCGAAATGTCGCGGATCCCGTCACCGAGCATATTGAGAGAGAGGATGGTGATCAGGATGCTGAGCCCTGCGAATATTGAAATCCAGGGGGCATTGATCAAGACGTCGATGCCCTCCCGGGTCATGTTGCCCCAGGTGGGTGTGGGTGGCTGGACGCCCAGCCCGATGAAGGCCAGATTCGCTTCCAGCCGGATCGCCTCCCCCACCCACAGGGTCCCGGCGACGACCAGCTCGCCGAAAATGTTGGGCAGAATATGCCGGAACAACGTACGTGGCGCGCGGGCCCCAATCGCCCGGGCTGCCAACACGTAGTCGCTTTCCATGATTGAAATGACCGAGCCGTAAGCCATGCGGGCAAACCGGGGCGTCATGACAATGCCGATAGTAATAACCAGGTTCGTCGTGCTGGCGCCCAGCGCGGCAGTAATGGCGATGGCCAGGATGAGGTCCGGGAAACTCATCATCACATCGACGGATCGCATGATCATGACTTCGGTCTTGCCCCTGAAGAATCCAGCAATCATGCCCAGCATGGTCCCGATGACAAGACCGAGCAGGACCGAAGCGCCGCCGATCATCAGGGAGACCCGGCTGCCCCAGATGATCCGCGAAAGGACATCGCGGCCGAAATCGTCGGTGCCGAGAAGATACCCCTCCACATCCCATGTAAGGCGATTGAAGGGATCCTGGGCCAGGGGATCCATGGGAGCGATCCACGGCGCCAGAAGTGCCGTCAAAACGATGAACACGCCGATCACCAGGCCTGCGACCGCCGTCTTGTTCCTTTTGAATGTCAGCCAGATTCGCTGTTGATGGGTAATGCCCACAGGCATGGCAATCCTTTGCTACTTGTACTGTATTCTCGGGTCGATCCAGCCGTAAATCAAATCAGTGACGAGGTTAAGGGCCACCACGATCAACGCATAAAGCACCATTACCGATTGCAGGGTGGTGTAGTCCCTTTGCTTGATGGCGCCGACCATCAGAGAGCCCAGGCCCGGCCGGGAAAAGACAATTTCGATCATGACCGAAGATCCGATGAGAACAACGGCATACAGCCCACCCAGGGCCACGATCGGGATCAGTGCATTCCGCAGGGAATGTTTGAAGAGCACTATTTTCTCGGGGATGCCTTTGGATCTGGCGGTACGAATGTAATCTTCCATCAGCACGTTGAGCAGGGAGGATCGGGTCATTCGCGTGATATAGGCCGTCATGACAAGCCCGAGGGACAAGGCCGGCAGGAAGAGGTGGCGCAAGTTGCTGCCGAGGCTCCAGAGCTCTCCTCCGCCGACCACAGGGAACCACCTCAGCTTGATGGAGAAAAGATACATCAAAAGGATGCCGAGGTAGAATGCGGGGATGGAAAGCCCGATCAACGAAAAGACCCGGTTGAAATAGTCCACGAAGCTGTTGCGTTTGACGGCGGCGGAAATGCCAAGGGGAATCCCGAAAATATAGCCCAGGATGATGGCACTGAAGGTCAATTGCAGGGTGTAGGGCAGGACGTTGACGATTTGCGAGCTGACCGGATACCCGGTGATGATGGAATTACCCAGGTCCCCTCGCAGGAGACTGCCCAAAAAGCGCAGGTACTGCTGCCAAAGGGGAACGTCGAGGCCCATGCTTTTGCGAAGGGATTCGACGGCGGCCTGGCTTGCATAGTCACCCAGCGCCGCCGTGGCAGGATCCCCCGGCAGCACGCGCACGATGACGAAAACCAAGGTGAACACGATGAAAAGGATCGGGATGCTTTGGAATATCCGGCGTACCGCGTAATTGAACATGGTTGAACCTGATCCGCTCCTTGAGCACAGTCGGCCTGCAGGCCAGCGGCGGGCGGTTCGGAGATGATGGGCCATTTTGGGGGTAAACCCCCGCACACGCAAGTGTTAAGGCCCGTCGCTCGCCTCGATGCGACCCCTTGATCGATGAATCGGCTTGATCGGGGCGCCTAAACCTGCCGAACCAACGGTTGGTCCCAGGGTGGCCCGGTGATTCAGGGTTGGGTTTCCCGCCCGTTCCCGCAGGTGATGAACGGGAACCGGCGGGGATGCCACGTCCGCCTTAGTGAGCCAGGATTCGGGTCTTCTCGTTGATCTGCGGCGAGTAGGTCTGCCAGCTGAATTCGAGATCGTAGCCCAGATCCACGTAGGATTTCATTGGGAAAGCATACATTAGCCGGATGATCGGAACGGCGGCCACATCCTGAAGGATCTTGATCTGGGCATCTTTCCACATGCCGATCTGTTTTTGCGCATCCAGCTCCCAGCGTGCCTGCTCGATCAGTTCGTCGACATTGTCTACCTTCCCGTCCCCGTTGGCATCGACCAGACCGTAATGAGAAAAGTTGGTATCGGGTTTCTTGCCTTTGCCGATCACCGAGTCGGAGTGGAAAAAGCGGGTCAGGTAAACATTCACATCGGGTCGCCAGCTTGCATAATAGACGATCGGGCTGGCATCCTGGCGGATCAAACCGTGGAAAGCCGAATGATCGACGACCTTGAGCTGCATGTCGATGCCTGCCTTCCTGGCCTGGGCCTGGATGGCGATCATCGGCTTGCGGTAGCTGCTCTCCATTTCGCTGACAATGGCTTCAAACTTCAAGCCTTTGGCGAAGCCGGCGTCGGCAAGGAGGTTCTTGGCTTCAGCGATGTTGTTTTCATAAACAATTCCCGCTTTTTCCGCTTCCGCCTTGGTCATCGCCCCGGGAGCAGGGGGCGCAAGGGTGGGCGAATAGATGGGAACGGCCAGGCCCTTGCCCATGAAGGCGGCGACCTCTTCACGGTTGACCGCATAGGAGAATGCCTTGCGGACGCGAATGTCATTGAACGGCGCTGTGCCCATGTTGAAAAACAGCATCTGGGTTTCGCAGGGGCCAAACGGTTTGATCACCACATCCGGGAAGGTGGCGACTTTCTCCAGCCATTTATCTTCCTTCAAGCCCTCGATGATTTGAAGCTCTCCGGACTGTAGACCCAGTTCACGCGAACTGACGCTCGTCATGTAGCGGATGACCACTTCACGCAAATAGGGTTTTCCGCGGAAATAGTTGTCGTTGGCGCCCAGAACCACCTTTTGCCGCGGTTGGTAGGATTTGAAGGCAAAAGGCCCGGTTCCCACCGGGTTCAATTTGAACCAGTCATTGCCGTTGGCTTCGATGACTTTTTTAGGGACAATGAAACCGCCGGCGTAATTGGCCACTTTGGCCAAAAAGAGGATCTCCGACATGGGCTGTTCGAGGGTAATTCGGACTTTGTATGGACCGTCCGCTTCAAAGATGATTCCCGAATATTCCCCGGCATAGGAGGATACCTCGGGGTCGGCCGCTCTCTGGAATGAGTAGATCACGTCCTCGGAGGTAAGCTCGTAGCCTTTCGGATGATCCGGGAACGGATGGAAGAAAACGCCCTTACGCAGTTGAAAGGTCCAGACTTTGTTGTCCGCTGAGGCCTGCCAGGATTCAGCCAGGTCCGGTTCGGCCTGCACCTGGTTGCCCGGTGTATATCGGACCAGCCCGTTGAAAATAGGGTCGACGGTGCTGCGGTCCTGCGTCGAGGCGGCTCTGTGTGGATCGAGGGTCTGAAGGTCGCCGGCATCGAAGGCGATGTTCAGAATTTGCTCCTGGGCCAGTTTTTCGGAAGCCGTGATATCCGAAACGCAGGCAAGTCCCATTGCCACGAACAGCGCAGGCAGGAAAAGGATCAATCGCTTTAACATGTGATACCTCCTTATCAATCAGATGATGGTTTACGGATGATGTGAATTTGCGGTTCGATTGTGGATCCAGCCAGGAACCAATTTCATGAGATGGGTGATCGTAGGCGATGACATGCAATGTATGCGCGCGGCAACGGCTGCCAACCGGCTCGATCCTAAGAAAAAGCATCACAGAAACCAAGCCTATTGTCAAGACGGTAGTTTGGTCCAATCGATTGAAAATACTTGTTTTTTAATATAAACCAATAGCTTGCACCGGCGCGTGGATTCAGCACCGGAACCCAGCCTTTTTCCTCTTCGGCACTAAATAGAGGGAAATGAATTGAGTGTAACCTTTTTGCGTAGGAGTAACGATTGTAACAAAATATGCTTTTGAAACCGCTGAAGCCAGTTAATGGTCTAATGGGGTCACCCTTGACGCATTTATAATGGGTGACCCCTTGTTCATTCTGACGCCCATACAGGCCTGTCGGGTTTCTGTTGCCAAAATTCTTGAAATTCAGGAAAATCGGCAGCCGATGCGTGGTTGCCATAATGCTCGTTATTTGTCCTACCCATTCGAAGAGAGTGCGGCCGGATCTGCTTTTTTACAGCCCATGGGACCCTGAGTAGGAAGATCTTTCCGGAGATGTCCAGTTGCCCAGGGTATCAGGATCCGGGCGATAGATCTCCACCGTCAACGGATAACAGGGGGCCGTGTCGCTGGAGTGCTGTTCCCCGCAATCTCCGCCAGGACAGGCAGACAATCCGCCCAGCAGATCTATTTCCGCAAAGAATTCAATGAAATCCCCGGGCCGGACCGGGCTGGCCTTCATAAAGTACTGATGGGTGTCCAGGGTAAAACCGGTGCACATGAAGACGTTGAGGACATCGTGGACATGCATTTCTGCCTGTGCCGGAGAAAGACCGGTTTCGGCGGCCAGCGCCCGTATCAGGTTGGAGTGACAGCATTGATGATAGTCTTTTCCGCTGAGCAGACGGCCAGTATAGGGATCACACCGGGTGCCGATCACATCGTGGACACCTCCTCCGTATTCATCAAATCCATACCAGTCCAGGGTGTCACGCGTGATGGTTGCCAAGGGCCGCATATGGGGAAAACTGCTCCACATCCGGTCACCGGTACTCAGGTGGGTGCCGTGGAGCGCCCGTGTTTTGCCGCTGTAAAACCGCTCTTTAAGATCATCGGCGTTCCAGAGGTTCAGGTCCCCGACCTGGGGGCCGTCTGTGCTGATGATTCTGAAAAAGTGACCTTTTGGCACTTTGAAGGTTAAGGCTTCTCTGGGAGGAACAACAAGCGCATCTGTCAACTTCAGGGTGTCTCTGGCCGCGGCATAGGTGTCCATATCAGGCAGGAGCAGGGTATCAACGGGGTAACAGATCACAGGTTTGATTGCTTTTCGTTCTGCGGCATCGACAGGGGGATGGTATTGGGGCGTTGGTTTCATAGTTGTAGATTGTCACGCTATTAAACCTACGTAATATCGATATGTTTTACCTGGAAGCAATCGCCATAACTTTACGCAAGCCAAAATGAAAGGGCCTGGTCAGGCCAGGCCCTTTTGATAGTAGACAGCAGTCTACCGCACCAGATTATCCCTCGGGGCCGGAGTCTCCTCTCGAGCGCCTCCGTTTCATCCGGGTTTAAAACGGTTCGACGTCCTTGGATGGTTTTGGGGTTTGGTTGTCATCGTCTTGAAGGTACTGTTTTACTCTTCCCAGTGCCGCGACGATCCCGTCGAGAATGAGCATTTCTATTTCCATGGCGATTCGTTCGCACTTTTGTTCGTATTCAAACTCTTGTTCCGGATCAATCATCGTAGGGGCTCCTTTGTGTTTTCATGCGCCGGGCTACGCGATCAAGTCGCAATCGACGAAAAGTGCGGCGCTTACGGTTTTCTCGTTGCGATAATACGCCTCGCTCAGCAGTAAGGTGCCCAGGTTCATGATTTCCCGTCGATTGCCGTGGCAATGCGCCGCGACAAGGGCCAGCGCGTCGGGTTCGAAGAGGTCCTCGGGTGTCTGGGCACAACGGAGTCTGAAGGCGATAAACTGCTCGGTTTCTTCTTCATCCAAGGGTTCGATGCGAAAGTTCACCGTCAACCGAGTGC
>JAGTUY010000053.1 GCA_018224455.1 Desulfosarcina sp. | reverse complement strand
TCCAGCACCTCCTTGAACCCCCTCGTTTGCACCGCTTCGAAGATGACATCCTTGCGTTTGTAGGGCTCTCCGGTTTCCGTCCGAGTCGTGTTCACATTGGCCATGTTGCTCGCAATGAGATTCATTCTAAGTCGCTGGGCGCTCAATCCGGTCGAACTGATGGCCAGGCTGTCGAGAAAATTCATCTTATTTGTTTCCTCCTGTGATCGCGTGTTTCAGCCCGCTGAACTTGGCGGCGACAATCTGCGCAGAGGCTTTGTAAAGCAGGCTGTTTTTGGCCAGGGCCGTCATTTCACGGTCGATGTCGACACCGTTTCGATCCCCGCGAAGCAGGAGCGGATCATCGGCGGCCCGCTCTGCAACGGCTGAGGGGTCATCGGGCACTGGCGCGCCGGGCAGGTGCTGCCCGTCTGTCCGGTTTAACTGCGCCGACCGAGCGGTCGGCAAATCCCTTTGCAGTGCTTCTTCGACATTCATCGAAAAGGGCTTGAAATTCGGCGTGTCTGCGTTGGCCACATTGTTGAGGATCAACTCATGGTTGCGTGCCCGCAGATCCAACGACCGGGACAAGGTCGAAATCGTCCCGCTGAATAGATTGACTGGATGGTTGTCCATGATAGACCTCGCTTTTTTGATTCTGTTTGTAGATCAGCAAATTATGTACCAGCGCACACATCTGATTTGCATTTCATCTCTTCTCGATATTCATTCAACTTGTTTCGCAGGGTTCGGATACTGATTCCCAACATTTTCGCGGCATGCGTCCGGTTGTCGCCGACTTGATTCAAGGTGTTGAAAATCAGCTCTTTTTCCATTTCGCGAACCGTCATCCCCGCCGTCAATGATGGCTGCCGGGAACTTTCCGCAAAGCCCGCTTCCAGTATCAGATGCGCCGGCAGGAGTGTTTCGCCGCTGCCGATCAGGACACCGCGCTGGATGGTATTTTCAAGCTCACGAACATTTCCCGGCCAGGGTTGCTTGACCAGCAGGTCCATGGCCGGGTCGGAAATACCCTGCATCGCCCTATCATTCCGGCTGCAAAAGCGTTTAAAAAAATAGTCGGCAAGTAAAGGGATGTCGTTTTTTCGTTCGCGCAGCGGCGGGATCGTCAAAGGAATGACGTTTAGTCGATAATAGAGGTCCTCCCGGAAAGCATTGGATTTGACCGCCATTTTCAGATTCTGGTTGCTGATGGCAATCACCCGTGCATCGATCGCAATCGACCGGCTGCTTCCCAGCCTGACAATTTCTCTTTCCTGCAGCGCACGCAGTAGTTTGGCTTGAAGCGGCAATGCCATTTCAGTGATTTCATCCAACACCAGCGTCCCTTTGCCAGCGCTTTCGAATTTGCCGATTTTTCGGGCAATGGCCCCGGTGAATGACCCTTTTTCGTGGCCGAACAGTTCACCTTCCGCCAGCTGTTCCGGCAGCGCGGCGCAATTAATGGCCACATAGGGCTCATTTTCACGGCCGCTGTTTGCATGAACGAATGAAGCCAGCAACTCTTTGCCGGTGCCGCTTTCACCGGTAACCAGGATGGTTGCCGTGCTGGGTGCGACCTTTCTGGCCATGTCGAGGACAGCGAGAAGCGCCTTATCCTGGGTGATGAATGATTGGGTCTTGACCGGATGGATGGGGTTGGCCCCCGGCCGGTTCAGGACATCCCGGGCCGCCTTTTCAAATGCATGTTCGATCAGTTCCGTTTCCATTGGATCGATGATGAAATCGGAGGCTCCCGCCTGCATGACGGAAAGCACGTCCTGGGCCGTCGCCGCCGACGAGCCGATCAGGATGGTGATGGAGGGGAAGTGGTGCTTTATCTGTTCGGTCAAATCAAGGCCGGACATGTCATCCACATCATGGGGGCCCAAATCAGCGTATACGATCTGAAATCGCCGGGCGCGCAGGATCGCCAATGCCTTTTGTGAATTTGAGCAGGATTCGACCTGCAGGGCGCGGTTTTGCTCGAGTACACCGGTCAGATGTCTGCGCAGATCCGAATCGTTAACGACAAGCAGGGCGGAAATAGGTTTCATCGTGTGTCTTTGGGTTAAACCAGGCCTAAAGGCATTTCATTCCACGTTCGGGTTCACATTGGCACAGCGTCGGCTCACGATCCGATGGGACTGGGTGATAAAAACCCGATCCACATGGCACTCCCGTCAGCATTATTTGCAAATTGGCTGCCATTGAACAAAAAGCGCATCGATTCATGCTGATACGATGCATAACGTAACGGATTTTTATGTTTTTTTTACTTTTCAGAGGATATAAACAACCTTCGGGAAGTTGAGAAAAGGCGGTTGATCAGGCGTCAATTCAATCGACCGATGTCAGGCGGTTGACATTGGCCCGATGGAGGTTGGTAAGTCCGACCCACGCGGTGCAAGACAGCGGAGAGGCGGGTATCGGTCGGATGAGACCATCCATTGTAGAATGGGGGTGTGGCAAAACACAGATATTTATCCACTTCCTGATGAAGCCCAACGCAGATATCGGTTTTTTTTCGAAGCCGTCAATGTTGGTTATGCACATCTCTGCAGCTCATACCGCTTGATTTTTTCCACCAGCGTGGTGCGTTTCACCTGAAGCAGCTGAGCGGCCCTGTTTTTTACCCATTTGGTTTTTTCCAGGGACTGGTAGATCAGCTGTTTTTCGAATTCACTGACCGCCGTACTCAAGCAGAGCCCATCAGCGGTAATATCCGGGGCGCAAAAGCTGTCGGTCGACGTTTGATTTTTCATTTTTGCAGGCAGGTCATTGACCTCGATCTCCCCTTCCCCTTTAATGACCACCATCCGTTCCATCAGGTTGGCCAGTTCCCTGACATTTCCGGGCCATGCGTGCTGCATCATTGCATTCAGCGCCTCATCGGAAATCGTTGTCACCTGGGTCTTTTTGGTTTTGTTGAGGCAATCTAAAAAGTGGGTCACAAAATGAGGGATGTCCGATCGCCGTTCCCGCAGGGAAGGCAGCGCGATCGGGATCACGAAAAGGCGATAAAAGAGGTCTTCGCGAAAGTTGCCTTTCTGTACTTCCTCTTCCAGATCCCGGTGCGTGGCGGCAACGATGCGAACATTCACCGTTACCGTCTTACAACTGCCAACCGGCTCGAAGCAGCGCTCTTCGAGCACCTTCAGGATCTTCACCTGAAGGTCCTGGCTCATGTCGCCGATCTCATCCAGGAAGATGGTTCCACCGTTGGCGGCCTCGAACTTGCCGACTTTATTGGCCGTGGCACCGGTAAACGCGCCCTTCAAGTGGCCGAAGAGCTCGCTCTCCAGCAGATTTTCCGCAATGGCGCCGCAATTGATCGAGACAAAGGGTTGATCTTTTCTATAGGACTGCTTGTGGATGGCGTGGGCGATCAACCCTTTCCCGGTCCCGGTTTCTCCGTTGATTAAAATCGTGCTGTCACTGTCGGCCACCCGCTCGACCAGGCGAAAAACTTTCTGCATCCGTGCGCTTTCACCAACGATTCCTTCAAATGCGTCAATCGGATTGGATGGTGCACCTGAATTCTCAATAACCACGCCTGCGTCACCGTCGCTGATCATTGCTAAATGTTGCACGCACAGACCTCCTGCTTTATCAATTTATAAATAAAGGGAATCGAGGTATGCACGAATGTTCAGCAATTTCGCTGCCGAAATCGACAGGTCACCAATCTTTTTCTTAATTCCACCGGCTTATATTTCAGGAGCAGCTGCCTGTGATACAACATATAGATAAATTATCTTCTTTGAGCCATATCCGTTGTACTGCCCCACATATTGTACTTTTTATTAAATTAATAATTTATCGGAATTGCGCGTCATATTTTCAAGATTGATGCCTTGGCATAGGACATTATTTTGCAATTTGCAAAAAGCGTAATTTTGCTCATGAACCCCACCATCCGGGGATCATCATAACCGATCATACCCCTGATGGTGGACGACTGTTTATTGGAGACCTCATCTGGTATTTGGACCGATCGATTGACCACCATTCTCGCCGCTGCGATGAAAACAACAGG
>JAGTUY010000052.1 GCA_018224455.1 Desulfosarcina sp. | reverse complement strand
TTCGAATTCGCCGACAGCGCATCGGGTGCGCAAGACTACCGAAAGCTGGCAGAAAGGTTGATCGATGACGGCATCAGACAGCAAGACCATCCCCGATTTCTTTGACGAAAAACGAATGGATCCGGTATCCGTGGCCACCGGACGCCCGGCATCCAAATTGGCGGCTCCCAAACCGGCGGTGCCCAAAAGAAAGGCCGGTTTCTATTTCTCAGAGGCCCTGTTGGACCGGTTTACCCGCAAATTCCACCAGTTGAAGCTGGATGGGGTGCCTGTAGAAAATAAATCGGTTCTGGCCGAAATGGCCCTTCACTTTGCGCTGGACGACATGGACCGGGGAGAGGCCAGCCAACTGCTCAAACGATTTGACAGTTCTAAGTGAACAGGCTGACATCTCCCAACCCTTGACGTATGATTTCAGGCATATCCTGCTCCAGGGAGACCACGCTGGAGGGCATCCCCGACACCGGCCCCCCGTCGATGACCGCATCCAGTCTCGACCCGAAGTGATCATTGATCAGGGAGGCGTCGTGAAAGACCTCACCGTCTGCCGCGGTGGCACTGGTTGAGATCACGGGGTTGCCCAGGGCCTCCACCAGGGCGAGACAGATGTTGTTGGCGGGGACACGAATGCCGGCGGTCTTGCGTTTGGTGAGCATGATCTTGGGGACCAGTTTGGAGCCTGTCAAAATAAAGGTATAGGGGCCGGGGAGAAGCCGTCGCATGGTTTTATAGGCATAGTTGGAGACTTTGGCATACTGGCTGATGTTTTTCAGGTCGGCGCAGATGAAGCTGAAGGGTTGATTTTTATTGCGCTGTTTGAGTTGGTAGATTCGTTCAATGGCCCGTTTGTTAAGGATATCGCATCCGATGCCGTAGTAGGTATCGGTGGGATAGGCGATCAACCCCCCGTTTTTTAATATATCCGCCACCCGGCTGATCAGTCGTTGCTGGGGGTTTTCTGGATTGATGGTGAACAGCATGGCGGGGTTGAAACTCCAGTCGGTAAAAAGGTGAGGATGACGTCCTTGGCCGATGGTGACGCGTCCAGCCGTCGATCGCGTCTGACTTCGGCTCGCTCAATTATCACAAAAAACGCAGCTTATTACGGCCTGCCGGGGGTGTCAAGCGGCCAAATAAAGATTGATAAAGCCCCCCTCATTTGTTAGTTTCTCAATTTTCCATTTGGATGCGGAGGATCCCATGACCAACCTGATCGCAGAGGAAGCCTATTCCTTTGATGATGTCCTGCTGGTGCCCAGCTATTCGGATGTCCTTCCCAAGGATGTCGATACCCGAACCCGCCTGACCCGTGAATTGACGCTGAATATTCCCATCGTCAGTGCGGCCATGGACACGGTGACCGAAGCCCAGACGGCCATCACCATGGCCCGCGAAGGGGGGATCGGATTTGTCCACCGAAATATGAGTGTCAGGCACCAGGCCATGGAAGTGGATCAGGTCAAAAAATCGGAAAGCGGCATGATCGTAGACCCGTTGACCATCGGCCCGGACCGGCCCATTGAAGAAGTGATGAAGCTGATGGCCCACTACCGTATCTCAGGGGTTCCGGTGACCCGGGGCGAGCAATTGGTGGGCATCGTCACCAACCGTGATTTGCGTTTCGAAACCGACATGACCAAAAAAGTCAGCGACGTCATGACCAGTAAAAACCTGGTGACGGTGAGTGAGGGGATCAGTCTGGAAGAGTCCAAGAAAATGCTTCAGACCCACCGTATCGAAAAACTGCTGGTGGTCGACAAAAACGGGCGGTTGACCGGACTGATTACCATCAAGGATATAGAGAAGATCAAAAAATACCCCAATGCCTGCAAAGATGCCATGGGACGCCTGCGGGTGGGTGCCGCCATCGGTGTGGGTGAAGACATGATGCCCCGGGCAGAGGCCCTGCTCAAAGCCGGTGCCGACGTCATCGTTATCGACACCTCCCATGGCCACTCGGGCAACGTCATCCGGGCGGTCCAGCGTCTGAAGGCCGATTTCCCCGCCTTGCAGCTCATCGCAGGCAATGTGGGCACCGGTGAAGGTGCCCGGGCGCTGATCGAGGCCGGCGTGGATGCGGTCAAGATCGGCATCGGTCCGGGGTCCATCTGCACCACGCGCATCGTGGCCGGTATCGGTGTGCCCCAGATCTCCGCCATTATGAACTGCCGGGAGGTGTCGGAAAAGACGGGAATCCCCCTGATGGCCGACGGCGGCATCAAGTTTTCCGGCGACATCACCAAGGCCATTGGTGCCGGCGCCCATACCATCATGGTCGGCGGGCTGTTCGCCGGTGCCGAGGAGAGTCCGGGGGAAACCATCCTCTTCCAGGGCCGAAGCTACAAGGTATATCGGGGCATGGGATCTCTGGAAGCCATGAAAAAAGGCAGCAAGGATCGTTATTACCAGACCGAACAGGAGACCGATGACAAGCTGGTGCCCGAGGGTATCGTCGGCCGGGTACCCTACCGGGGAGCCCTATCCGTGAACATCCACCAGCTCATCGGCGGGCTCAAGGCCGGCATGGGCTATGTGGGTTGCCGGACCGTCGAAGAACTTCGCCAACATGCGCGGTTTGTCAAAATCAGCGCGGCAGGCATGCGTGAAAGTCATGTTCACGACGTCATTATCACCAAGGAAGCGCCCAATTATCGGGTGGACAATTGATTCGACCATGAGCCAGACAATGACTAATTTCGTCCATCTGCATGTTCACACCCAGTATAGCCTGCTGGACGGGGCTATCCGACTGGCAGACCTGTTCAAAAAGGTCAAGGCATTCGGCATGCCTGCGGTGGCAATGACCGATCATGGCACCATGTTCGGCGCGCTGGATTTCTATCAGCAGGCCACCTCCGCCGGCATCAAACCCATCATCGGGTGCGAATGCTATGTGGCCCCGCGAACGCTTGCCGACAAAACCCCGCTTGATCGCGATGGCACCCGTCACCTGGTACTGCTGGCCGAAAACCAGCAGGGGTATCGCAACCTGTGCAAGCTGGCCACCATCGGTCAGATGGAAGGATATTACTACAAGCCGCGCATCGACAAGGCATTGCTCGCCGCCCACGCCGAAGGCCTCATCGCGCTGTCCGCCTGCCTCAAAGGGGACGTCCCCCAATACATTCTGGCCAACCAGATGGACAAGGCCGAGGAAGCGGCCCGCTACTACCAGCGGACCTTCGGAGAAGGGAGTTATTTCCTGGAATTGCAGAACAACGGCATTCCTGCCCAGGAAAAGGTCAACCGGGGCCTGGTCGAACTCAGCGGCAAGCTGGGTATTCCGCTGGTGGCCACCAATGATTGCCACTACTTGAATCAACAGGACGCCAAGGCCCACGAGGTTCTCCTGTGCGTCCAGACCCAGAAGACCATGGCCGATACCGACCGGTTTGTTTTCGATTCCAATCAGCTCTATTTCAAATCCCCAGAGGAGATGAAAGGCTATTTCGCCGATTATCCCGGCGCCGTCGACAATACCGTCGCCATTGCCGATCGCTGCTACATCGAGTTCGACTTCAAGACCTATCACTTCCCTCAGTTCGATGCCGAATCGGGCAAGACGGCCGACGAGCTGTTTGACCAGCAGGTGCGCGAGGGGTATGACCGGCGCATGGCGGTGGTGCGCAGGAAAAAGGCGGACCTGGACGAAGCGGTCTATCGCCAGCGCCTGGAATACGAACTCAAGACCATCAAAGAGATGGGATTTCCCGGCTATTTTCTCATCGTCGCCGACTTTATCCGGTATGCCAAGGAGAACGGCATCCCGGTCGGTCCCGGCCGTGGCTCCGCCGCCGGCAGCCTGGTCTCCTTCGCCCTGAACATCACCGACCTGGATCCGATCGAGCACGGTCTGATCTTTGAGCGATTTTTAAACCCGTCCCGTATCAGCATGCCCGACATCGACGTGGATTTTTGCATCCACGGACGCGAACGGGTGTACAACTATGTGGTCGACCGTTACGGCGGCGGTGATTATGTGGCCCAGATCATCACCTTCGGTAAGATGAAAGCCAAACTGGTGATCCGGGATGTGGGGCGGGCCCTGGGACTCCCGCTGGCGGAGGTGGACACCATCGCCAAGCTGATCCCCGACAGCCTGAAGATGACCATCGATAAGGCCTTGAAAGAAGAGCCCAAGCTGGCCCAGATGGTTGCATCGGACCCGCGCATCAAAGAGTTGATCGATATCAGCCGGGCCCTTGAAGGGCTTTCCCGCCACGCGTCCACCCATGCGGCCGGGGTGGTGATCGGCGACAAGCCCCTGGTGGATTATCTGCCCCTGTACAAGGGGAAAAAGGGGGAGGTGGTCACCCAGTTCGATATGAAAAAGGTCGAGGATATCGGCCTGGTGAAGTTCGATTTTTTGGGGTTGCGCAACCTGACCGTCATCGACCAGGCCTTGAAAAGCATCACCGCCCAGGGGAAAACCGCACCGGATCTGTCCGACCTGCCCTTCGACGACGAAAAAACATTTGCCCTGCTCCAGGCCGGAGACACCACCGGCGTGTTTCAGCTGGAATCCAGCGGCATGAAGAACCTGCTGGTCCGACTGCATCCGGAATCCTTTGATGATCTCACCGCACTGGTCGCGCTGTATCGTCCCGGCCCGTTGGACAGCGGTATGGTCGAAGATTTTGTGGACCGCAAACACGGCCGCAAAAAGGTGGTCTACCCGTTGGCCTGCCTGGAGCCGATCCTCAAGGAAACCTATGGGGTGATGGTCTACCAGGAGCAGGTCATGCAGGTGGCCGGCGAACTGGCCGGTTATTCCATGGCCGATGCGGACAGTCTGCGCAAGGCGATCGGCAAGAAAATTGAAGCCTTGATGGCCAAACACCGCGAGAAGTTCATCAGCGGTTCGGTAAAAAACGGTGTAGACAAAACCATGGCTACTGAGCTGTTCGATCTGATCGAAAAATTCGGCGGTTACGGCTTCAATAAATCCCACAGCGCCGCCTATGCGCTGATTGCCTTCCAGACGGCCTATCTCAAGGCCCACTTTCCGGTCGAGTTCATGGCGGCCCTGCTCACCAGCGAAATCGACACCATCGACGGTGTGGTCAAGTTTATCAACGAGTGCCGCAGCCACAGCATCGAGGTGCTGCCGCCGGACGTCAACGAGAGCAGTACGGTGTTCACCGCTGTCGACGGCCGCATCCGCTTTGGCCTGGCGGCGGTTAAAAATGTGGGCGAAGCCGCCGTTGACCTGATCATCGAGGAGCGTGAAGCCAACGGACAATTTTTATCCCTCTTCGACTTTCTCCAGCGGGTGGATTTGACCAAAGTCAACAAGCGGGTGCTGGAGAGCCTGATCCGATGCGGGGCCCTGGATTTCACCGGAATATTCCGCTCGCGCCTCATGGCGGTGCTGGAAGCGGCGTTGGATTATGGCCAGCGCATTCAGCGCGAAAAGAACAGCGCCCAGATGAGCCTGTTCGACACCGGTTCCGGAGAAGACCTGGCCATCAACCAGCCGTCGATTCCTGCCATCGACGAATGGGACGATCGGGAAAAGCTCCAACAGGAAAAAGAGACCCTTGGCTTCTATGTCACCGGGCACCCGTTGGACCGTTACAAGCAGACAATGGAGAAATTTACCAATGTGGATGCCCTCAGCATCCGGGAAGCGGCCGACAAGAGCGCCGTGCGCATCGGTGGCACCATCAGCAGTTCCAAGGTGATCCGCACCCGCAAGGAAGAGCTGATGGGTTTTGCCACCGTGGAGGACTTGCACGGGACCGTGGAAGTGGTGATCTTTCCTTCCGTTTATGCGGGCTGTGCCGACCTGCTCTCGTCGGATACCCCGGTCCTGGTGCAGGGCCAGGCCCAGGTCGAGGAGAATGGGGTAAAGATCCTTGCCGATGCCATCATTCCCATGGACCAGGCTGAAGCAACCTGGACCGTGGAGGTGCGGCTGATGGTGGATCCCGCGCTTACGGATCGGGAAACCCTGAAGCGGGTCCATCGGGCGCTGCAGCGATATCCGGGATCTTGCAAGGGCTTTGTGCACATCTGCCTCAAGGATCAGGGCGAAGCCGTTGTCTCCCTGCCTGAAGCGGTGCGTCTCCATTGCTGCGAGGCCATGACCCGTGACGTCAACGGCATTTTCGGCTACGCCGCCGTCCAGACCCGCTGCAGCGACGCTGCCAGCGCCATGCGAAACAGCGATCTCAACGGGCGACGCAGTAACGGCCACCATTTTTCCAGGAATTGATCGGGGATGACTATCTCGATCGCTTTATCCTGAAATAGACCGTAAATAACAATAGCCAAAAACCAAATGACAAACAAATCATAATAACCAAATTCAAAATTCCAAACAATGCGATCTTGGTGAAAGGGCATTCCAATCATCAATATTGGAGGATTCAAAATGACAATCAATAGTTGGTTTTTGCCCCTGTTTGAGATTTGGATATTGTAATTTGGAATTTATTTGAGATTTGTTTTTTGTAATTTTTTGTTCCGCTTTATCCTGGTTATGTTTTCTGAGGTAAATTTGACGCACTAGTAAAAAGTCGTATTTCCGACGGCATCGTAAAAAGCCCGAGATCAAGGCTTGCGAATCCCGAGGAATGAGGAGTACTTACGGTACTCCGCAATGACGAGGGATGAAGCGTAACGCAGATATCGGACTTTTTACGATGCCGTCAAATTTAAAGGACGATGAATATGCATGTCCCGCTGCTGGATCTTAAAGCCCAATACCGGACCATTAAGGATCGGGTTCTGGAAGTCACCCAACAGGTCTTCGAAAGCCAGTATTTTATTCTGGGCCCCCAGGTGGAGGCGCTGGAGAAAAAAATCGCCAGCTACTGCCAAACGGAACATGCGGTGGGGGTTTCATCGGGAACGGACGCCTTGGTGTTGTCCCTGATGGCGGCGGGGATCGGGCCTGGCGATCGGGTGATCTCCACACCTTATACCTTTTTCGCCACGACCGGTGCCATCACCCGGGTAGGGGCCACGCCGGTATTCGTCGACATTGACCCGGATACCTACAATCTTTCTGCGGATAAGCTCAGCGACGCGGTGGCGACCATGTCTGAAGATGAATTGAACACGGTCAAAGCCATCATCCCGGTTCATCTTTACGGCCAGTGCGCCGATATGGCGCCCATTCTGGATGTGGCTGCGATCCACGGGTGGGTGGTTATTGAAGATGCCGCCCAGGCCATCGGTGCTGAATACAAGGGCCGGCGGGCAGGCAGCATGGGAGACTACGGGTGCTTCTCCTTCTTCCCGTCCAAGAATTTAGGGGCTTTCGGTGACGGCGGCATCGTGACAGCCGGCGATCCGCACGTCAACGAGCGTCTGAAAATCCTGCGGGTTCACGGCGCCAAACCCAAATACGTTCACAAGGTGGTCGGCGGCAATTTTCGTCTCGACGCGTTGCAGGCAGCCATCGTGGCCGTCAAACTGGACTATCTGGACGATTGGACCGCAGCGCGCCAACACAATGCGGCACGCTACCGGGAGATGTTCACATCGGCCGGGCTGACGGACCGCGTCCACCCGCCGTTGGAAAAAGAGAACCGGCATATCTACAACCAGTTCGTTATCCGTGTCGACGACGGGCGGGACGACCTGCGAACCTATCTCGGCGAGCAGGGGATCGGAACAGAGGTCTACTACCCGGTTCCCATGCATCTGCAGGAATGCTTTGCAGGTCTGGGCGGTCAGGCCGGTGATTACCCCGTATCCGAACAGGCCGCCAATCAGACCCTGGCCCTGCCCATCTATCCGGAGCTCACCGAATCCCAGCAGGCCTGCGTGGTCGAGAAAATCGATGCGTTTTTGAACCGTTAGGATGGTCACATGGCCAAGGAACTGACATTCGGCTACTCTGCCTGTCCCAACGACACCTACATGTTCAACGCCATTGCCCATGGTGCCGTCGGCGTTGACGGATATCGGCTGCAGCCGGCCCTTCACGATATAGAGACCCTCAACGGCATGGCCATGGATGCGGTGCTGGACGTCACCAAGCTCTCTTTTTACGCCTGGCTTAAGGTAAAAGATCGATATCAGCTGCTCGACAGCGGTGCGGCGATGGGGTTTGGCTGCGGTCCGGTGCTGATAGCCAGAAAGCAGTTGACGCAAGCGGAGATCCATCGCTGCCGGGTGGTGCTGCCCGGCCGGTGGACGACCGCCCACCTGTTGCTGCGTTTGTGGGCCCCGGATGCCGACCAGCGGTTTTTTGCACCTTACGATCGGATCTTTGACGCATTGACCTCAGGGCAGGCCGACTGCGGCGTGATCATCCACGAAAGCCGCTTTACCTTTGAAGACGCCGGATTCACGCTGGTGGTGGATCTGGGGGCATGGTGGGAAGAGATGACGGGTCTGCCCATCCCGTTGGGCGGGATTGCCGCCAGGCGGAGCCTGGGAAAAGCACTGATCCGGCAGATCGATGCGGCGGTCAACACGAGCATTCGGCAGGCCATGGCCGATCCGGATGAGACGCTGCCTTACATCCGACAGCACGCCCAAGAGATGGAAGATGCGGTGCTGCAGGCACACGTCCGCACCTTCGTGAACGATTTCAGCCTGGCGCAGACAGACTTGGGACGTCGGGCGATTGAGAAGTTGGAATCGATGGCTCGCGACGCCGGTGCGATTTGATGGTGGGCATCGTTTATGCCACCCGGCGTGAAGCGGAACCCTTGCTGTCGCAACTATCAGCCGAGCCCCTGGCCGCCCAGCCGTTTTTGATGTTCAGGAAGACCGGCGCAAGCCACCGGTCATTCATCGCGATCATCAGCGGCATGGGCAAGGTTGCAGCCGCTGTTGCGGCCACCCACCTGGTGCTGGACCAGCGGGTTTCGAGGCTGGTCAACGCCGGGCTTTGCGGCCGGTTGACCATGGGCGACGGCTGGTCTGTCGGTGACCTTTTCCGAATCGGCACCGCCGTCGAAAGCGACTGCGACCGGTTCGGCCGGGCAGAGCAAACCGTTGCCTGCGATGCCCGGTGGTTCAGTGAACTCAAAGCGGCGCGGCTGGTGACCCAGGATCGACCTGTTTTTGATACGCTCCGGCGCAGCCAGTTGGCCGGCATCGGCGACCTGGCGGACATGGAGGGTGCTGCCGTGGCACGGGTGGCCGGGCTTTACGGCATCCCGTGTGCCATGATCAAGGGCATCAGCGATGCCGCCGATGAAAACGGGCGGCAGGACCTGGCCAGCCATATCGACTGGGTATCGGAGCGCATCGCCGATGCGCTGGTCCGTGAGCTATCCATCAACCCAACCGACAAACAGCCATGAAACCTGAATCGACGCTGGGAAAAATCTTGAACTTCACCCGGATCGAGCACACCGCCTTCAGCTTGCCTCTGATTTTCACCGGTGCCTGGCTGGGGGCGGGGAACCGCTTCCCATCGATGGTGGTGATGCTGCTGATCGTCGCCGCCGCTGTGGGCGCCCGTATTTTCGGCATGGCCATGAACCGGGTGCTCGATCGACGCATCGACCGGTTGAATCCGCGCACCGCCGGCCGGGAACTGCCTGCCGGGAAAATGACCTTAACCCTGGCCTTGGCCATCGCTTTCGCGGGCCTGTTGGTCTACCTGATGGCCTGTTGGATGCTGGGCGGCTGGTGCCTGATCCTGTCTCCCATTCCGCTTGTCCCGCTTTTGGGTTATTCGCTGCTCAAGCGCTTCACCCCCTTTTGCCACTTCGGCATCGGCTTTTGTCTGGCTCTGGCGCCCCTGGGCGCCTATGTGGCGGCCGCCGGTCACCCGCATTTTTCAGGGGCGGTGATCCTTTTCTCCGGGTTTGTATTCTGCTGGCTCAGCGGGGCGGATATCATCTATGCGCTCATGGACATCGAGAGTGACCGGCAGAACCACATCTACAGCCTGCCGGCCATGTTGGGTGCCGACGGCGCCATCCGGGTGGCGGCCGGGGTTCACTTGATGGCATGGGGCATCCTGGTGGCTGTGGTCCAGAGCGTGGGCGGCGGTGCGATGGCCTGGATGCTCCTGGCCACGGCGGCCGTGTTTTTTGGGTTGATGTACGTGCCCACCATTCCCGTGCCGAAACGGTTTTTCCCCATCTCCACCGTTGCCGGCATTGCCGGTGCCCTGGCACCCATGGTTGCATGAGTCGGGACGGTGAACGGAGCGACAATTATGGCTCAAGCAGACACCCCCCATCTGATCCTCGGTATCACCGGTGCGTCGGGCATTCATGCCGCCCGGCTGCTGGTTGAAAAATCTCCCTGGCCGGTTGACCTGGTGGCCAGCCGGTGGGGCAGGAACGTCGCCGCCACCGAATGCGGCGGTATGCAAGCCATCGAAGCCCATGCAAAAAGGCTATTCACGCCCGACGATCTCTTCGCGCCCCTGGCGTCTGGGTCGGTTGCCGCCGTGGGGATGGTTGTACTGCCCTGCTCGGCGCACACCCTGGCTCAGATTGCCGCCGGGTTGGGTGACAGCCTGATTACCCGTGCGGCGCACTGCCAACTCAAGGAGCGCCGCCCGCTGATTCTCTGCCTGCGGGAAGCCCCATTGACCCTGATCGATCTGGACAACGCCCGGCGGGCATCTGCGGCCGGTGCGGTGATCATGCCCATGAGCCCGCCCTTTTTCATGTTTGCCGGAGCCGATCCGAAAACGGTGTCCATGGACGATCTGCTGGATGCCTATGTGGATCGGGTGCTTGCCCTGCTGGGTCAACGGCCTTCGCGTACATGGGAGGATATCCGTTGAGTTTCGTCGATCTGCGCGCTTTTCTTGACCATCTGGAAAAAACCGGTGATTTGGCCCGCATTCCTGTTCGTGTGGACCCCAATCAAGAGATGACCATCATCCAGCACCGGGTGATGGCCAGCGGCGGACCTGCCCTGCTTTTTGAAAACGTCGCGGGTTCCCCCTACCGCGCCGTCACCAACTTGTTCGGCACCCGCCGGCGAACCCGTCTGGCCTTCGGCGGCGATCCGGCCGAGCTGGGCCAGCGGGTGTTGCGGCTTTCCAGAACGCTGATGCCGCCCAGCGTCAAGGGCATCCTCAAGGCCCGTCGGGATCTGCTGGCCCTTTCCACGGCACGGCTGCGCAGGGTGGGCAACGGGCCGGTTCTTGAAACCGTTTCCCATTCCCCCGATCTGAATCGGCTGCCGGTGCTGGTCTGCTGGCCCGAGGACGGCGGCCCCTTCTTCACCCTGCCGCTGGTGCACACCACGGACCCGGAAAATGGCACAGGCAATTTAGGCATTTACCGGCTGCAGCGTTTTGACGGCAGCAGCACCGGCATGCACTGGCAGATCGAAAAAGGCGGGGGCTTTCACTATCACAAGGCAGCCGCCATGAACCGGCCCCTGCCGGTGAGCGTCGTGCTCGGCGGACCGCCGGCCCTGATTGCCGCAGCGGTGGCCCCGCTGCCTGAAGGCATCGACGAGCGGCTGCTGGCCGCATACATGATGAACCGGCCGCTGGACGTGATCGACCGCCAAACGACCGGCCACCGTGTGCCCGCCCGTGCCGAATTTATCTTGGAAGGGTCGGTGACCCCCGGTGACATGCAATGGGAAGGGCCCTTCGGAGACCACTTCGGCCATTACTCCCATGCCGCCGATTACCCGGTGTTCAGGGTGCATCGCGTGCTGGCGAGAAAAGACGCGATTTATCCGGCCACGGTCGTGGGCAAGCCGGTACAAGAAGATTTCTACATGGGCGAAGCCCTGCAGGAGATGACCCTGCCGCTGCTGAAGATGATCCGGCCGGCGGTGGTCGACCTGTGGGCCTACCCGGAAACCGGCTTTCACTCCCTGGCAGTCATGTCGGTGGCCGAACGCTACCCCCAAGAAGCCTTGAAGCACACCCTGGGCATGCTCGGAGAAGGGCAGGTATCCCTGACCAAGGTGATGATCACCGTCGACCATCGTGTGAACGTGCGGGACATGGCGGCGGTGAGCCGGGCCCTGTGGAGGCACCTGGATGCCAAAACCGGCATCTACCTGCTCGCCCCAACGGCCCAGGACACCCTGGACTTCACCGGGCCGGCCATGAACACCGGCAGCCGGTTGATCCTCATGGCCACCGACAGGGGCCATCCCATTCGCGGCGAAGGACCCCGGCATCTCCCCGAACCGGTCGATCTGCACCCGGATGTGCAGGAGACAGCGGCGTTGGGACCGGCCTTTTTAATGGTCAAGGTCAAGGACACCTGCCGGGATACGGAAGCGGTCCGCCGGGCGCTGATCCGCCATGCGGCATCCAGTCAGTATCTGTTTCACATCATCGTGTCCGAAGATGTCCCCTTAAACGACCCGACCCTGATGCTCTGGGGCTGGTTCACCCGCTTCGATCCCCTGGCCGATCTTTATCCGGCCGGCCGGACGATTGCCGGCAACCGCTTGATTTTCGAATTCCCCATCGCCATTGACGCCCGTTGGAAAACAGGGTATCCCAGACCCGTTGAATTTGATCCG
This sequence comes from Desulfosarcina sp., assembly GCA_018224455.1. Taxonomy (GTDB): domain Bacteria; phylum Desulfobacterota; class Desulfobacteria; order Desulfobacterales; family Desulfosarcinaceae; genus Desulfosarcina. The sequence goes on along the minus strand of JAGTUY010000052.1, from coordinate 1,490 downwards.
GATGTGGAAAAAAAGGTGGACCGCATGTGGAAGTCCCTCGGCTTTCCCGAATGCCGACCATCAATTTAGGTGCCATCGACCATGGACAATGATATTTTTGAGCCAGCCCTGCAAAAGGGCGCGCTCGGTGAGCGGCTTTCAAGGGAAGAGGCCTACGGCCTGGCCGAGGCCATCACCCCGGACCGCCTTCACCGGCTGGGTGCGGCGGCACTGGCCAACCGCCAACGGCGCTTTGGCCGGCAGGCCACCTATGTGTTCAACCTGCAGATCAATCCCACGAACATCTGCGGCAGCGGGTGCACCTTCTGCAATTACGCCGCATCCAAACATGCCGCCCATGCTTACGTGCTGGAAGAGCCGGCGATCTTCGACCAAGTGGAGCGACTGGGCCCCACGGAAGTGCATATTGTCGGCGGGTTGAACCAGATCTGGCCCTTTGCGCGCAATCTGGAATTGGTTCGATCCCTGCGCAACCGATATCCGGAGTTGTACATCAAATCTTTTACGGCCGTGGAGATCGATTATTTTGCCAAAACCGCCGGCCTGCCCGAATCGACGGTATTGGATCAGCTCAAGGCCGCCGGGATGGACGCCATGCCCGGCGGCGGTGCGGAGATCTTTTCCGACCGGCTCTACCGGCAGCACTGGAAAAACAAGACCAGTCCCGACGGCTGGGTGCGCATCCACCAGCTGGCCCACAGCAAAGGGATACCCACCAACGCCAGCATGCTCTTCGGGTTCGGCGACACCTGGGATGAGCGAATCGAGCATCTGCTGATTTTAAGACAAGCCCAGGATCGGTCGGGGGGCTTTTCCTGCTTTATCCCCTTGCCATTCCAGCCGGGAGCCGGCAATTTTATCGACAACGGGCCCACGCCTCTGGAAACCCTGTCGGTGCTGGCGATATCGCGGCTGGTGCTGGACAATATCCCCCATTTGAAGTCATACTGGCCCATGACCGGGCTGGAAACCGGGGCGGCCGGGCTGAGCTGGGGAGCCGACGACATGGACGGCACCATCAGCGAGGAGAAGATCGCCCACTTGGCCGGCGCAGCCACACCGGTGGGGATGGCACGGGCCAAGATGGAGGAAAGCATTATCACGGCCGGGTTCGCGCCAGTGGAGCGAGACGGTGTGTTCTCACCCCGAGGCGGGCTTCAATGACCGCACCGGTGGCCATGATTCCTTACACCAACATGGCACCCTACCGGCAGCTGGGCGCTCCGCGCGGATGCCGGTTCGAGCCGGTGGTGCCCAGGGCGAGCATCGAAGCCCTTCTGTCCGGGACGGTCGTTGCCGCTGCGGTGCCGGTCGGCGGGCTGGGGGCGCTTGACGGGGTGGTGGAGGCGGTGGGGCGCTTCGGCATTGCCGCCGAAGGGGAGTCCATGAGCGTGCTCTTTTTCTCACGCGTCCCCTTTGAAGAGATGCATTATCCGAGAACCATCCGGGTGACCGGCGAGTCGGCCTCGAGCGTCCGGCTGCTATACCTG
>JAGTUY010000051.1 GCA_018224455.1 Desulfosarcina sp. | reverse complement strand
GAGCACCGATGCTGAAACCGAACACAGCTACCGTGCCTTCAAGGCGTGGTTGATTGTCCTGATGTTGGTCGTTTTCATCTTGTTCAAAGGCGGATTGGCCTACCTTGTCATTGGAGATCTGGGACAACCCGATTGGGATTACCGACCGGTTAAGGATGTGCCCGGCGAGTCGGCATATTCCTACTATCCCAGCCTGCCATTTCCCCAGCACGTTCGCGGCGCAAAGGGGGAGTAAATGAAACGGATTTTAGCCCTCGGCCTGATCGTGTCCACCGTCGCTCTGATTGCCGTTGGTGTGATTACGCTCTATGACTACAACCTCTCCGTCGGACGCATGTGGAAGACGCCGGCGATCAAACCGCATGAGAAGCCCATTCCGGTCATGGCGGCAGGCAGTGTGCCCTTTACTGGCGGGGAGGCACTCTATCGCGCTGCGACTGCGGAAACGATCACCCCTCCCTTTGCACTCTCGGAACCGGCTGCCGTCGCCGCGGGTAAAATTGCCTTCCAACGGTATTGTCTTCAGTGCCATGGGCCGAACGTTGACGGCTACGGTACCGTTGGCCAGAGCTTTGCGCCGCCGCCCGACGATCTTCGCAGCGCAAAGATCCAATCCATGTCCCCAGGCGTGCTGTTCAAGGAGATCAGCTACGGCATCCCCGACGGACGCCAGCCAGCGTTGGCCACCACCATGACGGTCGAGGAACGCTGGCAATCCATCGCCTGGGTCAAAAGCCTGGGCGTGCGCAACTGATCCGACGATCGACCTCGGGCGCATCTCACCTCACCTGCATCACGCCTGCCGTCAGCCATGAGTGAATCCACCTGTCATCTTTGCGGCCTCCCCCTGCGCTTCAGCGCCGTTGCCCAGGCGATCGACGACCAATCCTTGCGCTTCTGCTGCCAGGGCTGCCGGATGGTCTACAGCATGCTGCTGGAATCCGCCCAGGTGAAGGATCCGACGCGTTTCAAGGAGACCGATCTATACCGTCAGTGTGTAGCTGCCGGGGTAATCCCCGCCAACGAGGGCGACCTTCAACGCATCAACGCACGCGAAAAGCAGGAGACCCAGGCCAACGCCAAACCGATTGCGGATGGTGAAACCGTGCCGGACCCATCCGGCACCCTGGCGTTGGACCTGATGGTCGAGGGCATGTGGTGCACGGCCTGCGCCTGGGTCATCGAAAAGACGGTCTCCCGGTTGAACGGGGTACAGGCGGCAAGCTGTCATTTTTCCACGGACCGCCTACGCTGCCGCTATCGTCCGGACAGGGTGGCCCCCGACCAAATCCGCAAGTCGGTCACACGCCTGGGTTATGGCCTCCGCGAAAGCGGTGCCGCAAACGTCGGGCAGCGCGCTCATCGCAGGGAGTTGATTCGCCTGATCATCGCCGGCCTGCTCTCCGCCAACGTCATGATGCTCTCCTGGGCCCTTTACGCCGGCTTCTTCACCCGCCTTTCCAGTGATGCCATATCCAAAATTTCCCTGCCCATTGTGCTCATGGCGGTGGTGGTCTTGGTCTATGGCGGCGGCCCGATGTTGCGTAAAGCCTGGTTCGGCCTGATTCACCGCGCACCGGGCATGGAAACCCTGGTGGGCATGGCTGCCGGATGTGCCTTCGTTTTCAGCCTTTATAACTGGCTGACCGGCAGCATCCATTTGTACTTCGACACGGCCTGTATGCTGATCACCCTGGTGTTGTTGGGAAAGATTCTCGAACAGCAGGCCAAAAGCCGTGTCCGCCGGGATCTGGACAGCTTCTTCGCCCTGCAACCCACCAAGGTGCGCCTGATCACTGATGCCTCGCCCGCGGGACGGTATGTGGCCGTCGGCCAACTGGCCGCGGGAGACCGGTTTGCCGTCGCGTCGGATGAGATCGTGCCGGCGGACGGTCGGGTGGAATCCGGTGCCGCCACGCTCGATGAATCCTCACTGACCGGGGAACCCAGGCCGGTAGGGGTAAGAACCGGTGATCCCGTTAAAAGCGGTGCCCGGGTGATCGACGGCCGGGTGACCGCGAGGGTTGAAAAGGTGGGCGGTGATACGGTGTTAGGCCAGATGATCGCCATCATGACCCGCAGCCTGGAGCAGAAAAGCGCATTCGAAGGCCGCACGGATCGACTGCTCAGGTGGTTCGTTCCAGTCATTACCACCCTTGCCGTGGGAACGGGGGTGTATGGTGTCATGGTCGGCTTACCCATTAACACGGCCATGGTGAGAGCGGTCACCGTGATGGTCATTTCATGCCCCTGTGCCCTGGGTGTGGCCATTCCCATGGCACGCCTGGCAGGCATTTCCCTGGCCGCCCGCCGGGGCATTCTGGTTCGGGAAATCGAATCTTTCGAACGGGCCGATTCGATCGACAGCGTTGTTTTCGATAAAACCGGCACCCTGACCCACGGCCGCTGGCGCCTGATTCAGATCGAATGCCAACCGGGATTTCAACCAACGACAATCGCCGCCTGGGCCGCCGGTCTCGAGCAGTCGTCGGATCACGAAATTGCCCGCGCCATCAACGCCTACGTTCGCAATCAGGCAATCACGCCGGCCGTAGCGACGGACATCATCGTCCATCCGGATGGGGTGCAGGGACGACTGGACGATAAAATCGTGCGCATCGGCAACCGGGGGTTGGCCTGGGGCAAAGGGCTGCCGGCTGGCGACCTAACCGAGGAATCCCAGGAGACACTGACCTCCCGCGTCTTTCTCGGCGTCGACAATCGTCCGGCGGCAACCCTGATCTTCGGCGATACGATCCGGCCGACGGTAGCATCGATGGTGGGCGCACTTAAACGGACATCCCGGGATATTCACCTGGTTTCCGGTGACGGAGACGCCGCCGCCCGTGAAGTAGGCCGGACCATCGGCCTGAAACAAGCCAGGGGCGGTTTGTCGCCCTCAGACAAGGCGAACTATATCGATGCGTTGATGGTTCAGGGGCGGCAGGTAGCCATGGTGGGCGACGGCATCAACGATGCCGCAGCCATGGCCCGGGCCCATCTGGCCGTGGCCGTTCATTCCGGGCAGGGGTTGGCCAGGGAAGCCGCCCACATCACCCTCATGCGCGGGGATCCCGCCCAATTGCTGGACTTTTTCCCCCTTTCCAGGCGCGTCAACCGCAAGGTCGCACAGAATCTGTGGTGCGCCTGGATCTACAACCTGATCAGCATCCCCATCGCCATGAGCGGGCTGCTGACCCCCCTGGTGGCCGCAACGGCCATGCTGCTCTCCAGTCTGACCGTCATCGGCAACACCCTGCGGCTGGTCCGACGGGATTGATTCTTCTGCTGCACCGAGCCTTGACAAACAAAAAAAAGAGACAGGTTTGCTGATCTGTGCGCGTTATCTCGATACATCAGGCGACTGTACGCCGCGCGGACATCCATGTGTGTCATTGATCACGCCTTGGAAAGACAACGCTGATCTGAAGGTCGGATCATTAAAAAACCGCTTAAAGGAGAAGTTCAACATGGCCCAGAACATCATCATCGTTGGCGGCGTCGCCCTTGGATCGAAGGCGGCCTGCCGATTTAAACGCCTGGAACCGCACTCCCATGTCACCATCATCGATCAGGACCGCTTCGTGTCCTACGGCGGATGCGGTATTCCCTTTTATGTTTCCGGGGATGTCAGTGATGTCGACGATCTGCGCAAAACGAGTTTCCACATGCTGCGGGACGAAGCCTTTTTTCGGGATTGCAAGGATATCGAGGTGCTCACCCAGACCCGCGCGGAACGGATCGACCGGGAGAACAAACAGCTGCATATCTGCCGACTGGACGGTTCCAGAGACATCCTGGCTTATGACCAGCTGGTACTGGGAACCGGAAGTCGTCCCCGGCGTCTGATGATTCCCGGAGCAGATCTGCCCATGGTTCATACGTCTGCCAATCTGAACGATGCCCAGGCAATCAAGGAACTGGTCACCCAAGGCCGGGTGGAACGTGCCGTTATCGTCGGCGGCGGTTTTATCGGGCTTGAAATGGCCGAAGCCCTGGCCGACATGTGGGAGGTGGACACCACGGTCGTGGAATATTTCGGTCAAGTCATGCCTGGTTTCGTGGGTTCCCACTTCGCCCGCATGGCCCAGCGGCAAATGGAAAAACATGGTGTGCGCTTTTACCTCAACGAAGAGGTGCGGTCCATTGAAGGCATCGACACCGTCGAGGCCGTGGTGACCAACAATCGCCGAATTGAGGCGGACCTGGTTATCATCGCCATCGGGGCCGCCCCCAATGTGGACCTGGCCCGGGCAGCCGGACTGCGGATCGGCCCAACCGGTGCCATTGTTGTCGACGAGCACATGCGCACCTCCGACCCGGTGATCTACTCCGGCGGGGATTGTACAGAGATCCGCAATCTGGTGACCGGCCAACCCGGCTATTATCCCTTGGGCGCCATGGCCAATCGACAGGGCCGCGTGATCGGCACCAACCTTGCCGGGGGCAGCGCCGTGTTCAAGGGCGCAGTCGGCTCCTTTGTGATCAAGACCTTCGAGGCGGCCCTGGCCGGAACCGGATTGAGCCTGGAAAGCGCCCGCAGGGCCGGATTCGATGCGGTCAGCGTCCAGGTGGCGCAACTGGACCGCGCCCACTTTTACCCGGACAAAGCCATGGTGCACCTGGAACTGGTCGTGGAGAGAAAATCCCGACGCATTCTCGGAATTCAGGGTTTCGGGGAGGAAGGAGACGCCGTGGTTGGCCGCATCAACATGGTGGCCGCCATATTGGAGGACCGCCCCACCATCGAGCGGCTCAGCAACCTGGAGTTGGCCTATTCGCCGCCATTTTCCTCGGCCATGGACGTTCTCAACGCCCTGGCCAATACCGCTGAAAACATGCTGGACGGCCGATTCCAACCCATCGACGCCGACGGCTTCGCCGAAAAATGGGTCAACGGAAACGGCAACCTGTTGATCCTCGACTGTCGCGCCCGGCAGGATGGCGAGGCCTATGCAAAAAAATACCCCGAACGCTGGATCAACATTCCCCAGGATGAACTGCGTCGGCGCATTGGGGAAATCCCGGCAGACAAAGATCTGATCCTGGTCTGCAATACCGGCGTACGCTCCTACGAAGCCCAGCTCAACCTGAAGGACATGGGGTTGACCGATCCGGTCAGCGTGCAGGGTGGCATGGTGACCCTGAACAAATGGGGTCTGGATCTGTAGCTTTTAAAACGGGATAGACTGTCCCTGGGGCTACCCGGAACATCCCGGTCAAGCCGAAACCCGTTTGAGAACCCGTTCGATATAATTTTGCGTCTCCCGGTAGGGAACGTTTCCGTTATATTTCTCCACGGTCCCCGGGCCTGCATTGTAGGCTGCCAAGGCCAGTCTTACATCTCCTCCGAAACGGTCCAGCATCCGTCGGAGATAGGCGGCGCCGCCGTCGATGTTCTGCCGGACATCAAAGGGGTCGACCACACCCAGTTCCCTGGCCGTTGCCGGCATAAGCTGCATCAATCCCTGGGCGCCCGCCGGGGATACGGCATCCACCTGGAAGTTGGATTCAGCCTGAATCACGCCGGCGATGAGTTTCTCCGGCAGGTTGTATCGCCGGGCGGCGCCTTTGATGCTGTCGCCGATCAGCGCCTCGCCATCCAGAGGCGTGTCGGCACCGGTATCGGCGCTGGCTGAACCGACTCGGGACGCGGGCGCGGGGGGAGTATGTTCATCATTTGACGGTACGAACGCATGGCCGGACCGATCCGGGCGACCGGGGTCAAGGGAACCGTCCTGGATGGCCGAGTCTCTGCAGAAGCCCCTCGATGCACCTGTAGAGGCCTGCATCAGATAGTCCGCAATCGTCAGCCCTGTTTTTTTTCCTATTGATTCTGGTTGGATAGACGATGTCACCGATGCGAGATCCGCTGAGAAAGACGGGTTGGGGCCGGTTTTCAGGGGAATGAATTGCTTTGGATCCGTTGTACCGACTGGCTTGAGTCCCGCGTTCCGCAAGTACGCATCGATGGTCATACTGGTTTTCTGTAGCATGGTTGCCCCGTTCGCGTTGATTCTCCAACAAGGGGAATACAATTATTATACCAAATTTGGGAAAATCAAATCGCTATAAAAAACGATAAGATGAATCTTGGTTTATCCAGATGTCGTCGCGCCACCCGTCAATTTCAACCTGGCCACAGGCAAAAATTTGACATCGATAATCGGATCGCATCGCGAGCGGCGCTGCTATCCCCTGAGCCAACAACATACTTTTTATTGCTCCTGATTTTTGTTTGATGTATTCTTGCCCAATAAAAATGCCGCTCTTGCCATGTAATATTGTATGATTACTGTCCCAATCTGATTATCTCTTCTAAAACGATTCGATTGGTTTGCAAGCGATGGCATCAACAAATGATCAAAAGGAGGACACGATGAACAAAGCGTTTAGGTTTCTGTTAGTGGGTTTCGTTGTTGCGTTTGCAGGCGCCTGTGCCACGCCGCAAACCGGGAGCATGCCAACCGGCAATCCAGGCGAGCTGGTCAAGCAGCTTGAAGCAGAATTGACCCGCGCACGATCCAATCAGGTGGATGTTCTTGCGCCGGGCCTGTTCAACGACGCCCAATCCGCATTCATGAAGGGCAACCAGGCCCTGGACAGAGGTGCCAAACTGAGCGATATTCAGGAATATGTCGCCAAGGGGCGCGCCAGCTTGAAGCAGGCCGAAGAGATCGCCCAGGTCTCCCGGACGATTCTGGGTGAAACCAACAAAGCCAGGGAAAAAGCCCTCAAGGTGGGCGCTGACAAACTTGGCGAACCCTATGATAAGGTGGAAAACCAATACCTGACGCTCACAACGGCCATTGAGAGGGACAATTTGAGCTACGCGCAGGAAAATGCCCCAGGCGTTCAGGCAGCTTTCCGGGATGTGGAAATCATGGCCATTAAAAACAGTGCCATCGGCAATGCACGCCAGATGATGGCCGACGCCGATAGGACCAGGGTCCAGAAAATCGCCCCAATGGCCTATAACGACGCCCTCCAGGCCTTGAACGAGGCCGACGCCTATATCGGCCAGAACCCATACGAGGCAGACGCCATCAGCCAGAAGGCCGCCCATGCCGAATTCATGGCCCGTCGGATGATGAGCATCAACGAAAGCAGCAACAAGTTTCAGGGGATGACACCGGAAGCATCCGCCCTTTACGTGGAGGGCCTGCTCGCCCGCCTGGGAAAAAGCATGAACGCCGGCGATTTGCGAGATCAGCGCATCGACGGACAAGTCAACGGGATGATCAATTCGGTCGAATCCCTGACACAAAACAATCAGTCTATTGAAAAGGACAATCAAGCCTACCAGGCCCAAATTGCCAGCCTGGAACAGAAGCTCAGCGGTCTGAAAGGCTATTCGCAAGCGCAGGAGACGGCCAAAGATAAACTCGCCGCCGAACGCGCGTTCAATGAACAGTTTAACAAGGTTCAGCGCTATTTTCGACCTGACGAAGCCGAGGTTTACAAACAGGGCAACCAACTGGTCATTCGCATGCGCGGCATCCAGTTTCCGGTGGGTCAGGCGACCCTGAGCCCGGACAACTACACCCTGCTGAGCAAAGTGCAGCAGGCCATCGCGACATTCGGTCAGCCGTCCGTAACCGTCGAGGGGCATACCGACAGCACCGGTTCCGCCCAGACGAACCAGGAACTGTCCCAGAAACGGGCCGAGGCGGTCAAAACCTACCTGGTGGCCAACAAGACCCTGCCGGCGAATCGCATCCGGGCTGCCGGCTATGGACCGGACAGGCCGCTGGCCCCCAATACGACCACCGAAGGCCGTGCCATGAACCGGCGGATCGATGTGCTGATTACGCCGTCCCAGACACCTTAAGACCGGGGCGGGGACAACCCGCCGACAAATAAGCGATGTTGCGTAAACCGACCAGGAAACACCCGTCTCCTGGTCGTTTTTTTTTCGTGCCCGCCTCGGACACACTCGCATGGCCGGCTCAACCAAAAAAACCAGCCACCTTGATATTTTCCAATTCCTACCTACTTTTAGTTCAAATGCTCTGCCATGAAAATGGTGACGCACTCACCCGGCATTCGCCGACCATCAACGCCGCAAAACATTTGTCCTGCAACTGTTGACATTCCCTCTGTTCTGCGGAAAACCGGTCATGAAAGATGCGAATGGTTCCAAACTTTATAATCGAGGAAAGGGGATAAACCTGATCGCCTTCCTTTGAGGCGCTGAAAGGAGTCTACATGAAAATAAAACCATTATTGATTTTAATCATTCTGCTTTTGT
>JAGTUY010000050.1 GCA_018224455.1 Desulfosarcina sp. | reverse complement strand
GTGAACCCCACCTGCCGGGCGTATCGCCTGAAGTCGGACAGGGTGATCACCCGTATGTTGGGCGTATCGTGCCACTGGTAGGGCAGCTGCGGCGTCACCGGCGCGTGCCCCGTTAACGCCAGCATCAGCCTTACCCGCCAGTGGCTGAAGTTGGGAAAGCTCACCACGCTTTGCCGGCCGATTCGCAGCATCTCCCGGATCAAGGGGGCCGGGTCATAAATCTGCTGCAGGGTCTGGGCCAGGATCACATAGTCGAAGGCATCGTCCGGATAGTCCCGGACCTCTTCGTTGATGTCTCCCTGGAGCACGGTCAACCCCCGTTCGATGCAGCGGGCCACGCAGCTCTCGTCGATGTCGATGCCGGTGCAAACCGCATTTTTGCGGGTTTTCAGATAGTGAAGCAGCGTGCCATCACCGCATCCCAACCCAAGCACCCGGGCCCCTTGCGGAATCCATGAAGCCACCAGCCGAAGGTCGTAGCGAATAGCGTTGTCTGGATTACACGTCGTTGTCACCGTCCAAAAACCCTTTCATGATGCCGGAAAGGCGGTCACTGGGGAGCAAGAAGGCATCGTGCCCCCACTGGGCCTCGATTTCGCAAAAACTCACCGCCAGCCCGTTTTTTTTCATGGCCTTGACCATGGCTCGGGACTGGTAGGTCGGGTAGAGCCAGTCTGATGTGAAGGAAAGCACCAGAAACCTGGCCCGTGCGCCCGCAAAGGCCGCCACGGCGGACCCGTCACCGTAATGCCGCTCGAGGTCAAAATAGTCCGCCGCCTTGGTGATGTAGAGGAAGGCATTGGCGTCGAATCGATCCACAAATTTGCGGCCCTGATGGCGCAGGTAGCTCTCCACCTGAAAATCCGCATCGAAATTGAATGAAAAATCGGACTTATCCTGAAGCCGCCGGCCGAACTTGAGCCGCATGGATTCGTCGGAAAGATAGGTAATATGACCGATCATCCGTGCCACGGCCAGACCCAGGTCCGGTTTCTTTCCATCGTGGTAGTCTCCGCCGTTCCAGTTGGGATCGGCCATGATGGCCTGTCTGGCCACTTCGTTGAAAGCAATGGCCAGGGCGCTGTGTCGGGTGGTGGTGGCCAGGAGCACAGCGGATTCAACCCTGTCCGGGTAGCGTACACTCCATTCCAGCGCCTGCATACCGCCTATGGATCCGCCGATCACCGCATTCAGCCGATGCACACCCAGGTGGTCCATGAGCTGTTTTTGAGCGTCCACCATATCTGCAATGGTGACCACCGGAAAATTCAATCCGTACGGCCTGCCGGTGGCCGGATCGATAGATGCGGGGCCGGTCGACCCCATGCAGCTGCCCAGGATGTTGGTACAGATCACGAAATGGCGGTTGGTGTCGATTCCCTTTCCCGGCCCCACCATGAAATCCCACCAGCCCGGCTTGTCGTCGCTGTCAGTGTAGATACCTGCAACATGTGCGTCGCCGGAAAGGGCATGCAAAATCAGAATGGCATTGGACCGGTCTTCGTTGAGACGACCGCAGGTTTCATAGGCGAGGGTCACCGGCCCGATGGCTGCGCCACAGGCCAAGGTCATGGATGCCGGCGGGTGGGCGAACGTCAATGTCCGCTTTTCCACCCGGCCCACCGATGCCCCCTGCTGGTCGTGCTGGATATACTCACTCATGTTCTAATTTGGCCAGGGTGGTCTTGAATACATCGCAGGTGCGGCAAAGCTTCATCTTCGCCTTCCAGGAATCGTGGACGGTCCCGTCGCAGATGGTGCCGTTGATGAACCAGCACAGGTCACCGGAGGAAAATTCCCAGGCCGGGCACTGTTCCCGCCGCTCCTGGGGACAGGCGCGGGTGTCCCAGCAGGGTTGGACGCCGTTATTGCCGCACAATTTGCGGGTGACCAGAAAGTAGAGTTGGCGCTCTACGTGGACGGGTATGGTTCGCCAGCCCTGCTCATAACTGTGGATCGCCTTGATCGAGGTTCCCAGAAGCTGGGCCATCTGTTTCTGGGTTTTTTCCAGTTTCTTACGCAATGCGCTGAATTCTTTGTCTTTCATGGCTTTCCGTCTCTTTTTTCCAATTCCTGGATAGCTGCAACCAAATGGTTGTATGAAAAAAACGCTGGCGCATACCACGGCCAACCATACGCCCAAGACCAGATGGAAATGGGAAACTAACATGCCGTATTTACGAGAAAATGATTAAAACTGTTAACACGTCCCACATCGTGGTATAAATGTCAACGTTTTTAACGATCCAGGAGAGGCAGGGTCAACCTACATCCTGCTTCGAAACGGCCCACACGCATGCGGTCCGCACCGGTATAAGCACCCTTCACGTGACCGAAGAGTTCGCTTTCCAGCAGGTTTTCGTTCAAGGCTGCACAGTTGACCTTGACGTAGGGCTTGTCGCTGCGGCCCCTGGCTCGGTGGATGGCCCGGGCCACCAGTTCCTTGCCGCTGCCGCTATCGCCTTGAATCATCACCGGTGTGTCGGACTGGGCCACATTTTCGATGGTCTCGAAAAGGTTCAGCATC
>JAGTUY010000049.1 GCA_018224455.1 Desulfosarcina sp. | reverse complement strand
CGTCAACAACCAGGCGGTCTCCATCTTGGTCGATGGAGAAGATCGCATCATTCAACCCGTTCAAGGAATTTCCCAGCAAGGACGTGCGAATAACGCCAGCCTTGAAAGACGGCGGGATCAATTGTTTATTGGGGGAATTCGTGTCGACGGTTTCACGATATTTCTTGAGAATATAGCTGGAAAAGAAAGCACCCCTGGCAGAAATCCGAACGGTATAGAACGGGGTTTCAACAGTTATTTCCCGGCCTTGATTTTCAGTGACCTGCGCCGCTTTCATTGAATCGATCTCTTCCTTGCTGGTGGACGTGTTCATCGCAACGGCTGCCTTGCTCGGGGTCGTTACATCATCGTGCGCCTTATCTGCTGTCACGGTTCCCCGATTGTCGGTTGCCGGCTGCTGGTCGACAAAAAACATGCTCCAGACAAATAACACCAAAAAGGACAGACCAATGGCCAGCAGCAGTCGAAATTGTTCCATTTTTTTCTCCTTGACGCCACGGTGCGTCAACAATCGCGAACGATACGTTGATAGTGGTTTTTGAACGGCTTAAGCATTTCGCAGAAGGCAATCGAGGCAGGCTTAAAGCAAAGCGATTTTTCGAACGGGATAGAACATTTACGGAACCGGATCAAAACCTCCTGGATTAAACGGATGGCACCGCAAAAGCCTCTTTAATGCGAGCAGGCTTCCCCTTCCAACGCCATACGTGGAGATCGCCTGATAAGCGTATTCTGAACAGGATGGAACAAATCGGCAAGCAGGTCCCAATACGGGTGAAATGAAGTGCTGATACAGCGTAATCAACAGTAGTACCGGTTTATTCATCTTCCCGCGATCCGGTTTTTTACGCCGAGGGCCTCGAAACAACGCCCAAGGTGCTCTCTTAACGCCATGGCTCCCATCCGTCCAGACGGTTGTCGAACAATGACGTTAATATCGAGCCGGCCCGGCAACAAGGGTCTGTTCAATCGAAATTGTTCGCGTATGATTCGCTTGATCCTGTTTCTGGTTACGGCCTTCCCGACCTTTTTGGAAACGGTGATGCCAAGGCGCGATCGTGAAGCCTGATTTGCCTGGGAGATGATGATAAAATTGTCGCTGTAATGCCGGTTCCCATTCTTGGATAACGTCCGGTATTCGAGTGCCGTTCTAATCCGATCTGCCTTTGTAAATGTTGTTCGTGTCAATGATATAAGCCCGATTTCATTTGGTTATTTTATCAAGCCGCCGAAAAAGGGCCTCCATCGACGAATCGGTTAAGCCGCCAGTCTTTTTCTACCCTTTGCCCGCCGACGATTAATTACGCGGCGACCTGCCTTCGTTGACATTCTTTTTCTGAATCCATGTGTTCGGGCGCGTTTGATTCTACTCGGTTGGTAAGTACGTTTCATGGTCTAATTTCCTTCTTTCCAAGAATGCAATGCCAATGCATGCCGGTATTCGTCAGTTGAATCGGGTACCTTAATCACATGAAGACGACGGTGTCAAGCTGCAAAAAAGCGGTCCGGCTGTCAGATCAGTCCATTGGGCACCACGGTCTGGTTTTAGAAGAACGGACCGCCTCGCGTGGTTCAATCATGAGCGGACTCTATAATTTCAAACGCTTCCATGTGATAGCGGTTGTCCGGGTATATAACGATCTGTTTTCCGATGTTCTTTTCCAACCCCTGAATCAGATGATTTTCTTCACCATGCAGAAATTCGGCAACTTCCGGATTCACTCGAAGGGTAAGTCGGAATCCGATCATATCTGCAGCATACCTTAAAATCTCGCGGTATATGGAATAACATATTGTTCTTATTGATATGATATATCCTTCACCATCACAATAGGGACAAGGGTCACACAACAGCCGGGTAAGGGGTTTTCGGGTTCTTTTGCGTGTCATTTGAATCAGACCCATGTCGGAGATGGGAAGGATATGGGTCTTGCTTCTGTCTTTGGTAAACGCTTCACTGAGCGCAGAAAAGACTTTCTCCTGGTTCGACTTTTTTTCCATATCGATAAAATCGATGATGATAATGCCACCAATATCCCGCAGTCTGACTTGGTAGGCGATCTCTTTGACGGCCTCCAGATTGGTTTTTAAAATGGTTTCTTCCAAGTTGTACTTTCCGACATACCGACCCGTATTCACATCGATGGCCACCAGGGCTTCGGTGTGTTCGATCACGATATACCCCCCTGACTTGAGCCACACTTTTCGCTTCAACGCTCGGGAGATGTCGCCTTCCAGGTTGTACGCATCGAAAATGGGTTCGCTGCCCTCAAACAGTTCAACGGACTCTTTGAGAGACGGATTAAAGGTGTCAAGAAAAGCCCGCACCGACTCGAAGTCCTTTCTCGAATCGATCACGAGTTTTTCCGCCTCCTGGAGCAGCAGGTCTCTGACCGCTCTGAGACTGAGGTTCAGTTCCTGATGAAGCAGGGATGGGGTGGCGGCCGTCTGGTATTTTTTTTGAATGTTGCACCACAGGTTTTTCAAAAACCCCATTTCGTAGGCAACTTTTTCTTTTTGCACACCCTCTGCTGCAGTTCGCACAATATAGCCCATCGCGCTGTTGCTGGACAACTCGGACACAATCGTTTTAAGCCGTTGCCGCTCAGTTTCATCCTCGATCCGCCGTGATATTCCGATATGCGTGGATGTGGGCATCAACACCAAAAAGCGCCCGGGGAGTGAAATATTAGATGTGATTCTGGCACCCTTGGTTCCGATGGGAGATTTTGAAACCTGAACCAGAATTTCCTGTCCTTCGGT
>JAGTUY010000048.1 GCA_018224455.1 Desulfosarcina sp. | reverse complement strand
GAGAACACTTTTTCCAGGTTGGCCGGGCTGATGCCACAACCGTTGTCGGTCACCTGGATTTCGACAAACCCGTTGTCATCTGCCAATGCCTTCACGGCCAGCGCACCGCCGGACACGCCGTGGCTGGACAGGATGGCATCCATGGCGTTGTTCAGCAGATTCATGATCACTTGCTGAAGCTGGGCGGGATCCCCGTGAACAACCATCGTTTTCGGCTGTATGCGCTGGTCAAATGATATGCCGTGCACACTGGCTTTTTGTTGGATCATCTTGGTCACTTCCGGCAAGAACGTGTGCAAGTCGATGTCGACGGCTTCGGGTTCGCTTTGCCGGCCGAATCTGAGGATGGCCTGCGTGATCTTCGCGCAGCGTGAGATCTGCAGGTTGATTTGATCAAATGAATCCTCCAATTCCGTCAGCGTTGGGGAGGCTATGAGTTTACCATCTGTTTTCATTTCATCGAGAAGCGTTTCGATCAGCGACTGTTCGCTTTTGATAATCTGCAGTGGGTTGTTGATTTCATGGGCAAAGCCGGCGGCCATCTCACCCAGTTCCGCCAAACGGCTGGTACCGATGAGTTGACGGGACAGGGTTTCTTTTTCCGAGTCCATTTTTTCCAACCGACGGACGATGCGGTCGGTCATATAAAAGGCGACAACGACAATGGCCGCCCCGCCAAGAACAAAAATGAATGCCGCCCGATAGATCGTCGCGTAGAGGGTGGCAAAGGCTTCCTTGGCTTTCTGCCGGGCGACGAGGGTCCACGCACCCTCCTTCAAACTGGCCATGGCGTAGAGATAATTTTCGCCGCTCTCGTCGCGTTGGATTAAGCTGACGATCGTCTTGGGGCGCATCGCGTAGCGAACGTTATCCGTGGTTATCGACAAGATGCTCCCACCTGAGCGCCTGCTGGTCTGCAACTCACCGGTTTCATTGACAATATAGGCTTCTCCGGTTTCACCGATATGGATGCCCCCGACGAGCCTTTCAAACAATTTTGTATCGATTGTCGTGCGGATGACCCACTGTTGTTGGTCGATGCCGCTGGCCATGGCGATGATGAAGTGGGGCGTTTGACGGTAGCCCATGAAAACGTCGCTGATGTAAACGCCGCTTTTGGTGACTTCCATGAACCACTCGGCATCCCGGTAGTGACGGCCCACCAATTGATAGGGGCCCTGGTAGGAGACATGCATGCCCAAGGCGTTGAAGATGCCGAGGTCCTCGAAGGCCCCCGACACCTTCTTCAACCGTTCGAAAACAGCTTTCAGGTTGTCCGGATCGCTGAGCTCGGCGAAGCTGTAGGAGCTGACAATGAACTCAATATCGCGCCTTCTCTCTTCCAGAAAGTTGTCGATCATATGCCGGTGATCGTCGACAACCCGCTGCATGTGCGCTATCGCCCCGCTTTCCAACGTTGTTTGATGGGAGTAAAAGCTGAGGCCCATAATCAGCATGAAGGGGATGAACGGGACGAGAATCATGCTGGTCAGCAGGAGGCCGCGTACGCTGTTGTGTCTGACGTAATTTTTTTGCATGAGTCCCTTGATTCAAATTGACGGTGATGAGTGATCCAAACGTTGCCTTCATCATCGGTATTGTCTCAATGCTATCAATTCCCATGCCAGCGCGGCAGTAAATTATCTATCATAACATATAGTAATCGTTATTTATTTTAGGGTTCTCGTCCGACAACCACTTGGCTTACCGGAACTAGTGTCTGATTCTTTTGCAGCTTGTAAAACAATATGGCGGCGTTGACTGAGAATAAAAGTCGCGACAGGTGGCCTCAGCGCATCGAGGTTGGTTTCTTGGCCACCGTGGCTTCGATTTGGATGTGATGTTTATCCATTTTCGCGTGGAGCGTGGGGCGGGACAGGTCAAGCAATTGGGCGGCCCGGGAGCGGTTGCCGCCGGTCATTCGAAGGGCTTCGCTGATCAATACACCGGAAATCCGACCCATTGCGCTGTCGTATAGATTTTTCTGAGCACCCCCTTCGAGGGTCTTCCGAGCCCATTGCCGGATCGCATCATCGGTGTCCCCATCTAAATTGGCGCCAGTTGAGGACATGTCGCCGATGGTCTGATGAATATCGTCGTTGCCAATGGGTGCCCCCCGGTTGAATATCAGGGTTTTTTGAAGCGTGTTGGCCAGCTCGCGGATATTTCCGGTCCAGGGATGAAGGGCCAATAACGCCAGGGCGCTGTCGGTGATTCCGGGATTGTCAATTTCAAGTTCAGCTGAAAACCGGTTCAAGAAAAAACCGGTCAGCAGGGGGATGTCGTCGGCACGCTCCCTTAGTGGCGGCAGGGATATGGTGACGACATTGAGCCGGTAGTAGAGGTCTTCCCTGAAACTTCCGTCTTCGATGGCGCGTTCCAGGTTGCGGTTGGTCGCGGCAATCATCCGGATATCTACCGGTATGGTTTCGCGGCCGCCGATGCGCTCGACGCTCTTCTCTTGCAGCAACCGTAGAATCTTGGCCTGAATGGCAAAGGGCATATCGCCGATTTCATCAAGAAAAACCGTTCCTCCGTTGCTCTGCTCGATCTTACCGATCCGGCGGTGGGTAGCACCGGTAAAAGCCCCCTTTTCATAGCCGAACAGTTCACTTTCAAGCAAATTGTCGGGTATGGCCACGCAGTTGATCACCAGAAATGGTTTATCGGATCTGAGGCTGTGCTGATATATCGCCCTGGCCACGAGTTCTTTGCCGGTGCCGGACTCTCCCCGTATGAGAACGGTGGCATCGGATGTCGAAACGCGTCCGATGGCCTTGTAGACTTCCTGCATTTGTTTACTGCGCCCGATGATGGCCTCTTTGGCATCGACCTCGGGTGCGCCATCCAAGGTCACCGGTGAGCGCATGAAACGGCCGGCCTCGATGGCCTGCCGGATGAGGGCAAGCATCTCCGGAATGTCGAACGGTTTTAATATGTAATCAAACGCCCCCAATTTGGTCGCCTCGATGGCGGTTTCGGTCGTCCCGAATGCGGTCATGATAATCACCGGCATTTTGGGTTCGATGCGATGAATGGCCCGAAACGCCTCAATGCCGCTGATGCCCGGAAGGCGAAGATCCAGAACGACCAGATCAGGCAGGTCATCGTTCTTGACCATGGCAAGGCCGCTCTCGCCGGATGCCGCGCTCTTGACCGCGTAGCCCTCTTCGGTCAGCAATTTGTGAAAGCTTGTTCGCAGGGCATCATCATCGTCGACAATTAGGATCGTATTCAAAACGCGCCTCCTATAACCGGCAGCCTGATGCTGAATGTCGTGCCTTGACCATCAACCGACGTCACATCGATACGGCCTCCATGCTCATCGATGATGCGGGCGGCGATGCTCAATCCGAGACCGGTTCCTTCTGCTTTCGTCGTAAAGAAAGGCTCCATGACCTTGCCGATCGCGGCCGCCGGTATGCCAGGCCCATCGTCGGATATCCGAATCCGAGCCATTTTTCCAAGGTCCGGGTCCTGATCGACATCTTCTCTTACGGTAACCGTGCCGCCCTTACCCAACGCCTCGCAGGCATTGATGAAAATATTGACCAATACCTCCTTCAGTTGTTCCGGATCGGCCGAAACATGAGGCAGGTTTTGAGAACGGATCACCTTGACTTTCACTTCGTAGGATTTCAGGCGATGCGTCAGCAGCGACAGCGCGGTGTCTACGACCGAAGACGGAATGACCGATTGCATGACCAGCTTGGGCGGACGAGAGAACTCGAGGAAATTCTGGACGATGGTATCGATGTGGCGGATCTCTGCTGAGATAACATCGAAGTCATCTTTCTGGTCGGCATTCAGGTTCAAGGTGCGGTCGAGAGAGAAAAGCCGCATTTTGACGGAGGTGAACGGGTTGCGGATACTGTGGGCCATGCCGGCGGCCAGCTTGCCCACCATGGCCATTTTTTCGACCTGCTGGAGATGCTCACGGCTTTTGGCCAATTCGAACTGGGACTGGTCGACATTCTGGATGAGACCTTCGACACTTCGCCTCAGCGCGGCTACCACGTTATCGGGGGTTTCGACTGCGCCACCCGTTGCCGTTGCCTGAAGCAGCTTAGAAATTGGTGACAGCACCTGCTTTACCAGGGTAATCACCAGGCACACCGACAAAATGATGTTTATGGTGATTGCCATCCCGGCGATGGAGCGAAGCTGCACGGCTCTGGCACTGCTGAGTTGCTGGGCGGAGCGAACACTTTGGATGTGCATTTCCTTGTACTTTTCGCACAGCGCCAGAATGGTGAAGAACTGTGCACGAACCGTCTGGTGCAGTTCGGAGCCGACGTTGCGGTCGCCGGCCTTGTAATGCCCAATCACCTGATCCTTGAGTGCAATATATTGCTCATACAGGATTTCGATCTGATCGATGGTTTCCGCCTGCTGCTGGTCCAAAGTGGACTGGCGGCCTTCGCTGAGCCGCGCATCGAATATGCGCCGGTAGTCTTCCAGGCGGGCGAGCCAATCCGGGTTCCCATCCTGGTAATAATAGGAAGCAAAACCTTTCTGGTTGACGATGGCGGTCTCTAAGGATTGGGCAACCTGCAAGGCGGCGACGTTTTTTTCGATAATATGGAAGATGTCCCGTTCTACGCGATACGTGTACCAGATCATCACCAGGCCGCCGCAAAGTGTGGTTCCAATCAGCACAGCCAGGATCATGTAAATCCGTTGTTTTAAATTCAATCGGTTCCACATCATTTTGCAAATCTTGGTCGATCGACCGCAGCACGGGCAATGGTTCTCAACGCAGATGGGTATGGGTGTGAATACCTTTTATTCGGACCATCAATCCGGCTTGAACAATCCCCCGCTGCGGCGCATGAGCGCCCTGGCTTCGGCGGCACGAAGGCGTTCGGCATGCGCATCCTTCTGTTTGCGGGCGGCTTCCATTTTGGTGGTCAGTTCATCAAAATCAGCCGGTTTTAGCAGATAATCGAAAGCACCGGACTTTAATCCCTTAATTGCCGTATCGACGGCGCCGTGTCCGGTGAGCAGAATGACTTCCACAACGGGACATTTGGCCTTGATCTGTTTGAGCGTCTCGATACCGTCCATGCCCGGCATTTTGATATCGAGAACGATCACATCGATTTCCGGCAGCGCGTCTCCCTCGGTTTCGGCCAGTACCGACAGGGCCTCCTGTCCGCTGAATGCGGTCCGGACCCGATGGCCGGCGTCAGTCAATCGCAACGACAGGATTTCGACGAAATCGCGCTCGTCATCGACCAATAGTATGTTAATCGGAAGTTTGACCATTGATGCGTCTCCTTATCGGCTGATATCCTCAGTTTGCTTGTCGGTGGATTGGATTGGCTTTCTGGGTATGCTAACGCTAAAGATGGTCCCTTTACCCAACTTGCTATCGACCTTGATCTGACCGCCCAATTTTTCGATGATTCCCCGCGAAACCGAAAGGCCCAGCCCCGTTCCTTCACCCGGCGGTTTGGTGGTAAAGAAGGGTTCAAATATTCTGGCCAGGTTTTCCGGCGGGATTCCCGGGCCATTGTCCCGCACGACGGCGATGGCATCTTTTTCGTTGCCGGTGATGATTATCTCAACCATACCACCCGGTGCAACCGCCTGAAGCCCATTGGAGACCAGATTGATCAGAACCTGGCGAACCTGGTAGGGGTCGCTCCAGACCCGCATATCTTTGACCTCGCATGCCGCAGATACTTCGGCCTGGCATTCGGCAGCGGTCTTGCGGGTTAGTTCCACCACCTCGACGGCCAGTTCGGACAAGTTGAATTCCTTGGTCATGGTGTCGGCCGACCGGGCGAAACTCAACAATTGGTGGGTAATCCGCCGGGCGCGCTTCACGCTCGTTTCGATTTTCTCCAGCGCCAGATCAAGATCTTTGCGCATCGCGGGCGCAATGGATTCATCTTTGGCCGCCCTGCTTTTGAGCCACCCGGCCGAATCATTGATGATCGCCAGCGGGTTGTTGATCTCGTGGGCCGTCCCGGCCGACAGCGTTCCCAGGGCTGCCAGCCTGTCGGCGGCAATCAGCTGCGCTTCCATTCTGACCCGGAAGCGCTCCTCCCGGGCTTGTTCCTGGCTGCGGACGAGTTTGTCAAAAGCCTGCCGGATCTTGCCGATCAGGTGCTCGATTTCAATCGGTTTGGTCAGGTAGTCGAAGGCGCCGGCCTTGATACCGGCCACGCCTTCGTTCGTGTTTACATTTCCGGTGATCAGGATGATCTCCGTATCCGGATGCGCCTGCCGGATACGTTCCAGCACGGCCAGACCATCCATACCCGGCATTCTGACGTCCAAGAGAACCACATCCACCGGCTCCTGGGCCAAGGAGGCCAGGGCGTCGAGGCCATTGCCGGCCTGATTGATCACCGCGCCCCGCTTCTCCAGCCGTCTGGCCAACGATTCCCGAAAACCGCTTTCGTCATCGACGATCAGAATCCGTGTTCTACGTTCCCCTCGCCACATCATCGCCTCCTATACCAGGCCCAGTATTTTCCACCAGACGGCACACACCAGCACCAGGGTTGCCAATAAAATCGGAGTCGCCACCAGCCCCGCCTTGGTCAGATCGGAGGATTTGAACTGGCGATAGGAGTAGGCGATGGCGTTGGGGGGACAGCCGATCACCAGCAGCATGGCAAAAGAGGTGGCCATGCCCAGACAAAGCGCCATGACCCGCGGGTCTACGCCCTCCAGCTGCGCCAGGGGGATGACAATGGGCAGTATCAGGGCCGCCGCGGCCACGTTGGCCATGGCGTTGGTGACGAATGCCCCGAATACGGCCACCCCGGCGAACATGATCAGCCAGCCGCTGCCCTCGAACAGGGGGAAAAAGAGGTTGGCG
>JAGTUY010000047.1 GCA_018224455.1 Desulfosarcina sp. | reverse complement strand
TTTCTATTTGTCCTGCTCTTTTCCTCACAGGCAATCGCGGCAGCGCCGCAATGGGAATTGGATCCGGCCCATTCCGGCATCTACTTCAGTGTCAATCACATCTATTCTGCGACGCGGGGCTATTTCGAAGATTTTAAAGGCACGGTGATGTTTTCACCCGATGACCTGGCAGGCAGCCGATTCGACTTCGCAGTCGATGTAAAAAGCATCAATACCGGCAACAGCAAGCGGGACGGCCATCTCAATTCAGCCGATTTCTTTGCTGGGTGTCAAGACCCATCCGTTCGACGACAAATCGGAGGTGGCCGGCTTTGAAGCCCGCATGACCGTCGATCGCCTGGCCAAACATGGCAGAGTCTGGTGCCGTGAGCCGTTTTATTGCAATCAAAACGGCAGCCCGCTGCTTGGACCCGCAGGCTGCCGTTTTCAAAGGAGGACCGATTGTCGTCGGGAGGAATCGGTCGCACGATCAAAGCCATCCCAATTAAATATCGTAGTACAGGTGGAACTCGTGCGGATGCGGACGCAGTTTCACGGGGTTGACTTCGTTTTTGGTCTTGTAGTCGATCCACATGTCGATGACATCTTTGGTAAAGACGTCGCCTTTGAGCAAAAAGGCGTGGTCTTCGGCCAAGGCCGCCAGCGCTTCGTCCAGGGAACCCGGCGCAGACGGGATCTCGGCCAGCTCTTCAGGCGGCAGGTCATAGATGTTCTTGTCCAGCGGATCGCCTGGGTCGAGCTTGTTCTGGATGCCGTCGAGCACGGCCATCATGATGGCCGAAAAGGCCAGGTAGCCGTTGCAGGACGGGTCGGGGGTTCTAAATTCGATGCGCTTGGCCTTGGGTGACGCCGAATACATGGGGATACGGATGGCCGCACTGCGGTTGCGGCTGGAGTAGGCCAGGTTCACCGGCGCCTCGAACCCCGGCACCAGCCGCTTGTATGAGTTGGTCGTGGGGTTGGTGAAGGCGCACAGGGCGCGGCAGTGTTTGAGGATGCCGCCCATGGCCCAGAGGGCTTCCTGGGAGACGCCGGCGTATTTGTCACCGGCGAACAGGGGTTTGCTTTCCTTCCAGATGCTCACATGGGTGTGCATGCCGGTGCCGTTGTCGCCATATATCGGTTTGGGCATGAAGGTGACCGTGTGGCCGGCCTTGTTGGCCACGTTTTTCAGTACGTACTTGAACCACATGAGTTGGTCGGCCATCTGCAGCAGGGGTTTAAAGCGCATATCGATTTCGGCCTGGCCGGCAGTGGCCACCTCGTGGTGCTGACACTCCACGTCAATGCCCAGGTTTTCAAGGGCCAGCAGCATGTCGGAACGCAGGTCCTGGAACTTGTCTGAAGGAGGTACGGGAAAATAGCCTTCCTTGTGGCGCGGCTTGTATCCCAGGTTGGGCTCTTCACACCGACCCGTGTTCCAGGTACCCTCCACGGAATCGATGGCGTAGAAAGCACTGTTTGTCCGGCTTTCATAGCGAATGTCGTCGAAAATAAAAAATTCCGCCTCGGGGCCGATGAAGGCGGTGTCGCCGATGCCGGTGCTTTTGAGATAGGCTTCTGCCTTTTTGGCGATGTTTCGCGGATCGCGGGTGTAGGCCTCGCGGGTGATCGGATCGGCGATATCGCAGATGAGCACCAGGGTGGGCACCTTGAAGAACGGATCGATTTTCGCGGTGGCCGCATCCGGGATCACCAGCATGTCGCTGGCGTTGATCGGCTGCCATCCCCGGATGCTCGAGCCGTCGAAGCCGAAGCCGTCTTCGAAGCTTTCCGCGGTCAGTTCACCGATGGGGACAGTAAAGTGCTGCCACATACCCGGAAAATCCATGAAACGCAAATCTACAACCTTTACACCGTTCTCTTTTGCCATTGCCAATACTTGTTCTGGGGTCATCATTTCCTCCTGATTCTGCTTAATAGATCAATTGTTGTCATTAATATTATTTCTTCCGATTAAATGGCATCTGTTCCTGTTTCACCGGTACGCACCCGGATGACCTCTTCCACCGAGAACACGAAAATTTTGCCATCGCCGATTTTGCCGGTGTTGGCGGCCTTTTGAATGGCCTCGACCACCTGGGCGGCACGCTCGGTGTCCACGATAATCTCGATCTTAATCTTGGGGATGAAGTCCACCACATACTCGGCGCCCCGATAGATCTCCTTGTGCCCTTTCTGGCGACCATAACCTTTGACCTCCGAGATGGTCATCCCCTGGATGCCGATCTCGTTGAGGGCTTCTTTCACATCGTCCAATTTGAAGGGTTTGACGATGGCCTCGATCTTCTTCATTTTTCAACCTCCTGTTGTTTATGGCCGAGGGAGCGATGGACGTCTCCCCGAATGTTAAATCTTAAATCTCAGCAATTTCAAAGCCGCGTTCACCGTGAAGGGTGTTGTCCAGGCCCTGAATTTCATCATCGCGTTCCACGCGCAGGCCGCCGGTCAGCACTTTGGTGACGGCGATGACAATCAGTGTTCCCACAGCGGTGAACACTGCGGTGGCGAAAATGGAGATCACCTGTATCCACAGCTGGCCGGGGTTTCCGTAAAACAGGCCAGCAGCGCTTTCGGTAATGGCGGGGTTGGCGAAAAGGCCCGTGGCCAGGGCACCCCAGATGCCGCACATGCCATGCACACCGAAGGCGTCCAGAGAATCATCGTAGCCGATTTTCTGTTTGAGCACGGCAACGGAAAAGTAACCCAGCGCCCCGGAACCCAGGCCGATAATCAGTGCAGCCGGCAGGTTGACAAACCCGGCGGCCGGCGTGATGGCTACCAGCCCGGCAACCACCCCGGAAGCGATACCCAGGACCGTCGGTTTGCCGGTTACGGCCCATTCGCAGAACATCCACACCAGGGCCGCCGTGGCGGCAGAGGTGTTGGTCACCATGAAGGCCGAAGCGGCCACCCCGTCGGCGGCCAGTTGGCTGCCCGCGTTGAATCCGAACCAGCCGAACCACAACAGGGCCGCACCCAGGGCGGTGAGGGCGATGCTCGAGGGAAACATGGCTTCTTTGCCATACCCGATGCGCTTGCCCAGCACCAGCGAAAGCACCAGGCCCGCCACACCGGCGTTGATATGAACCACATTGCCGCCGGCAAAGTCAAGGGCGCCCATCGCTCCGATCCACCCGCCGCCCCACACCCAGTGGGCGATGGGGCAGTAGATGAAGGTGATCCACAATATGGTGAACACGATCCAGGAGGAAAATTTCATCCGGTCGACGATGGCGCCCAGCACCAGGGCCACGGTGATGCCGGCAAAGGTCATCTGGAACAAGGCGAACACATAGGTGGGAATGCTGCCGGACAGGCTGTCCACACCGATGCTGCTCATGAAAAAATAGTCGAATCCGCCGATGATACCGCCTTGGCTTGAACCGAAGGCCAGGGTATATCCCCACATCATCCAGATCACACTGGCCAGGCAATAGGACACGAAGGTCATGGCCAGGGTGTTGAGCAGGTTTTTGTAGCGCGACATGCCCCCGTAAAACAGGGCCAGTCCCGCCGGAGTCATCATCATCACCAACGCTGTCGCGACGATCATCCAGGCTGTGTTGCCCGTATCCAGCACATCTTCTGCAAATGCCGGGGTGGTGATCAATCCGAGAAACAAGGCCAGCCAAATTGATTTCAGTTTCATCATTCAGATTTCCTAAGTTTGGGTAATGCCCCTTGGGCAGTTCCAGCAGTGCTGTTAACTGTGACGTCGGTGGTCAGCTGTGAATCGGATCCTCGCCTGGAAGAATATTCTTGATGGCAGCTTTTACGGCTGCTACCTGCTGCGGTGCATCGACTTTCTGGCCGTCAAAATCCCTCACGTAAAACACATCCACCACCTGGTCCACCTTGGTGGCGATCTTGGCGACCCAAATATCCAAGCCGCATTTGAAGAGCGCATCGGTCACCCGGAACAACAGGCCGGGAAAGTCAAAGGTCACCACCTCGACGATCGTAAAAAAGCTGGATGTTTCATTGTCCACCACGATCTCTGTGGGTCGTTCGGCCGTGTACAACCGGATCGGTGTGGCGTCGTTTTTTTTACGGTGCATCTTTTCGCCCAGATCCAATTGGTCTTCCAACGCATCCTCGAGGTTCCGTCGCGCCCGCTCCCAGCGATCATCTTCGAAGATCGGATCCGGCGGTGGATTGACTTCAAAAACGTCTAGCGCCATGTTGTTGCGCCAGGTAAAAATCTGTACATCGAGGATATCGATATTGTTCAGGGTGAAAACGCCGGCAATCCTGGAAATAAGGCCGGGCCGGTCCTTGGCACAAATGGTTACGGTGCGGGTATCCGCGCCCGGAGATCTCTCGACGTGCCAGACAAAAGGCCGGTCGCCGATCTCGGCGTAAAGCTGCAAGTGCTTCGGGATGTTCCCGGCAGGTGTATAGAGCATGTACCGGGGAGACATAAAGCCGAGCAACCGGTCCAATTGGTCCGGCGCCATTCCTGCAGGCATGGCATCAGCCACCGCCTGCCGCTTTTTCTCGACGGTTCTCACTGCGCGGCCGGTGGCCAGTTCGCCGTGCTCGAGAACATTGAGTACTTTAAAAAAAAGATTTTTGAGCAGCGAAGCGGTCCAGTCATTCCAGGCCTTGGGGCCGGTGGCCATGGAGTCGGCGACGGTGAGCAGATAGAGCATTTTCAATACGTCGGCTTTCTTGATGGTCCGGGCCATGGCGATGGCCGTCTCCTCGTCGTTGATATCCCTTCGTGTGGCCGTCAGAACCAGCAGCAGATGATGCTCAACGAGAAATGCAACGGTTTTGGCATCTACCGGATTGGCGCCTTTATCCAGGAGGATTTTTTCAGCCAGGACTGCGCCGCGCTCGGAGTGGCCGCTTGTGGGTTCTCCTTTGCCGATGTCATGAAGCAGGGCGGCCCACAGCAGGACCCTCTTTTTTTTTATTTCCTTATACAGGTTGTGGGCGAGGGGGTCTGCCTCGGCCCCGGCATCCGTATCGAATCCACGTAAAACTTTTATGGTGTAGAGCAGGTGTCTGGCTACCGGGTAAAGGTGGTACTGGTCGAACTGGATCCGGTTGGCCACCGATTTGAACTCCGGAATAAATCGAACCAGAAAACCGGTGTACAACATCTGGTTGAGCACCTCGAAGGCCCGGTTGGAGCGGATCAGGATGCGCTCGAACTGTTGAACCACGGTTGGATCACGTCTGAATGGTTCGTCCACCAGGTGGGCGAAATCTTTTACCAGCCGTTTGGCTTCGCTGTTCAACGGCGCCCGATGAATGGCGCTCTCTGCAAAAATATCTACCAAAAGACCCGGATTGTTGAGGATTTTTTCCGGCGAAATGAAGTTGAGCATACCCCGGTTGAATTTAAGCCCTTTGACATGGGTGGTCTTCAGCCCTTTGTTCTTTCTTTGGAGACGTTTTTTCTGCTCCATCTCGTACAGGAACATTTCGTGCTGCTGCTTCACATATTCCATATGACCGTGAAGTTCGCCCAACAGGTGCTCCACCGGCAGGTGGCCGTTGACAGGTTTAACGCCCATGACTTCCGCCAGCTTGCGCTGCTGCTCCAGATGAATCTGATCGCATTTTCGGTCCATCATCAAATGAAACCGGTTTCTCACGTTCCAGATGAAGGCAAGGGCCTCGGACAGGCGCGTGAAATCATCATGGGAAAAATAGCCATAGTACTCCAGGTCACGCCGCTGTTTGAGGCCGGATTTGATCTTGGCGATCCACAGCATGGTGTGGTAGTCACGCAGCCCCCCTTGGCCCTCCTTGAAGTTGGGTTCCAGCAGGTAGGAGGAGTCACCGAAACGTCGGTGCCGTTCCCGGTTGGTTTCCACCAGCCAGGAGATGATCGTGTCGGGTTTGAGATTGATGAACTTGGTACGGATCTGGTCCATCAACTTCACGAACAGCGGAGACATGCCGCAGATGAACCGGGCATCCAAAGTGGCGGTCAGCACCTCGAAATCTTTGCGTGCCATGTTGACACACTCTTTGATGGAGCGCGTGGCATGCCCCACATCCAGCCCCATGTCCCACAACGGGTAGACGATCTCACGCACCAGATCCTCGGCCACCCGGGGAACCTTTTTTTCGAATAGAAACAGCAGGTCCACATCCGAGTAAACGCATTGCTCCGCCCGGCCATATCCGCCTAAAGCCACTATCGCATAAGGGTTCTTGGCGATGTCCATTTTCGGACCCACGATGCTTTTTTCGTAGCGTTGACGAAAATAGTCGTCGATGAGCAGGGCATTGTCATCCAGAAAATCAGGCGCTTTTCCCGCCAGGAGTTTATCGATGAGCTGTGCCCGCCCATTTTTCAGGGCCAGGGAAACATCGGCGTAGAGATTGTGGGGGGCCGTATTGGTCACATCTATATCCTTGGTGATTTTATTACAGGGAATGTGCAGAGCAACCCGCGTGCCAGTTGGCACGGATGGTTATTAATCAAATAATAATAGTAAGTTAAAATTGT